>JBBQIO010000898.1:0-2008 GCA_038325015.1 Polyangia bacterium | reverse complement strand
CACGACCTATCGCGGCGAGGGCGCCTACTCGGACGGCCGCCACCCCGACGAGGTGGTTTTCGTCCGCTCGCTCGTCGAGGATCTGCAGCGGCGCGATTTCACGATGAACGCCATCGCCTACGATCCGCTGAATGACCGACTCGAAGATCCCTTCGGCGGTCAGGCCGATCTCGACGAGCGGCTGATTCGCGCGGTCGGCTCGCCTGCGGCGCGTTTTTCCGATGACGGCTTGCGTGCCATGCGCGCAGTGCGCTTTGCCGCTCAGCTCGGCTTTTCGCTCGACCCGAGCACCGAGAGCGCCATCGCCGGCGCGCTGGACACGTTTCGCCGCGTCTCGGCCGAGCGCGTCCGCGATGAGCTATGCAAGCTCTTGTGCGCGCCGGTGCCGTCGCAGGGGCTGCTCTTGATGCAGCGCACCCAGCTGCTCGACTGCGTTTTGCCCGAGCTCGTCGAGAGCATTGGCGTGCATCAGAACAAGCATCACGCGCACGACGTCTGGCACCACATCTTGGCCTGCGTCGACGCCGCCAAGATTGAAGTGGGGAAGGTCGCGCCCTGGATGGTGCGCATGGCGGCGCTGCTCCACGACGTCGCCAAGCCGCGCACGGCGGCACCCCGTCCCGACGACCCGACGGAGAACACCTTCTATCGCCACGAATTCGTCGGCGCCAAGATGGCCGATGCCATCGCGCGCCGCCTCAAGCTGTCGAACGAAGAGCGCGATCGACTGGTGCTGCTCGTTGGCCACCACATGTTCTGGTACTCGGCCGAATGGACCGACGGCACGGTGCGCCGCTTCATCAGCCGCGTCGGCACCGAGGCCTTGCCCGAGCTCTTCGCGCTGCGTGAGGCCGATGTGCGCGGCCGCGGACGCGACGAAGATCCGGAGCAGGAGCTGGCGGAGCTGCGCCGGCGCGTGGCCGGCGAGCTGCAGAAGCAGGTGGCGCTCAAGGTCGGTGACCTGGCCATCTCGGGCGAGGTCGTCATGGCGCAGCTGGGCTGCAAACCGGGCCGCATCGTGGGTCAGGTGCTGCGCGCGCTGCTCGAACGCGTGCTCGACGACGCCGCCCTCAACACCGCCGAGCAGCTCAGCGCCCTGGTGCCGGAGATCGCGGCCGCGCTACCGACCCAGCCGCAGTAGAGCGCCACTGGCCGCCAGCACCGCGGGCTCGGCACCGACGAACAGCTCGAGGTCGAAGGTGACCTCTTCGCCGGCGGCGGCACGCGCGATCTGCTGCAGCAGCTTGGCCACGGCGTGCTGATCGTTGGCCCGGCGCGCCGGCGTGGCCGCGGCCAGCAGCAAGGCATCGGCGTCGGACAGCGGCGCTAGGGCACAGTCGCGACCGACCCGAACCAACAGGCCGATGCCCTTTTCCGGCTCGACGCGAACCCGCGCGCGCGGCGCGTCGGCGAACCATTCTTGCACCATCACCGACGGGTTGACGCCCGGATCATTTTGCAAAAGCAGCGCCGCCAGCCGGCGCACCTCGGGATGGTTCTCGGCGACGCGCTGGTCGGCCCCGGCGCGCAAGACCACCGGCAGGCCGATCTCGCGCGCTAGCTTGGCCGCGCCCGTCGGTGTCGCCGTCGGCGCTTGCCGCGTCACGCGCGCGCCCCACGCCTTGAGCAGCCGCTTGGCGTCGTGATCGCCGAGCTCGCCGTCGACGAGCTCACTGCGCACACGCTGGGCGAGCGCTGGATCGAGCGCCACCAGCGGGGCAGGGGAGGCCACTTTCGGCTCGGGAGTGGCCGCTGTGTAGCCACGCTGCACTTGCCCGAGCGCGCCAAACAGCGCGCGCAGCTCGGCCGGGTGGCGCAGATCGACGAACAGCACCGAGTCCGCCGCCAGGCGATGCGTCCGACCTGCCAGGGGCTCACCGGCGACCAGCAGGACCGGGGTTTCGCCGGTCGAGATCATGGCCGCGGCAATCGCCTCGCTGTCGCGCTCGTCGATCTCCTGGACGGTGGCCTGCACCTTGGTCGCCGCCAGCTCGGCCTCGACGAACCC
>JBBQIO010000897.1:0-2011 GCA_038325015.1 Polyangia bacterium | reverse complement strand
GCTCCGATGCCGCTGCGCAGCAGACTGTCGCCGTGAAGAAGGGCGATCGCTACATCATCAACGGCTCCAAGAACTGGATCACCAACGGTCCCAAGGCCGACGCGATTGTCTTGTTCACGATGACCGACAAGGCCGCTGGTCACAAAGGCATCACGCCGTTCATCGTGCCCACCGACACCAAGGGCTTTCGCCGAATGCCGCCCGACAAGAAGATGGGCATCGCGGGCGCCTGGAGCTGCACCATGTACTTCGAAGACATGGAAGTGCCCGTCGAGAACCTGCTCGGCAAAGAAGGCGATGGGTTCAAGGTCGCCATGTCCACCCTCGACGGCGGGCGAATTGGCATCGCGTCACAAGCGCTCGGCATCGCTCGTGGAGCGTATGAAGAAGCGCTTCGCTACTCCGGTGAGCGCAAGTCGTTCGGAAAACCCATTCGCGAGCACCAAGCGATTCAATTCATGCTCGCAGACATGGCCGTCGAGCTCGATGCGGCCCGGTTGCTGATTTGGAAAGCCGCGTTGATGAAGGACGCTGGTGTTCGTCACTCCGCAGAGTCCGCGATGGCCAAGCTCTATGCCTCTGAAATGGCCGGCCGGGTGACCAACAAGGCGCTCCAGGTGTTCGGAGGCATGGGCTACTCGAAAGAAATGGACGCCGAGCGCCACCTTCGCGACGCGCGCATCACCGAAATTTATGAAGGCACGAGTGAAATTCAGCGAATCGTCATCTCCGCTTCGATGTTGAAAGACTGACCCAATGATCTTGATCACTTTGACTGCGCTGTTGCTCGCTGCTCCTCCTGCGAAAGCACCGGCGACTGGCACGGCAAAAAAGAACAGCACCATGAAGGCGATGATCAAAGAGGTCACGGCCACTGCGACCACTGCCGATGATGGTGGAGTGCAGCTGGTGAACGGGCTCGACGTTTCGAAAATGCCGTTCACTCCGGAGTCGATCAAGCAAGTCGTCGTCTCGTATCAGCCGCAAATTCAGAGCTGCTACGAAGAGACCTTGGCCGTGAAAGACAACGCGCCCGAGGGTGTTTTGAAGACCTCGTTCGTGATCACTGCCGATGGTTTGGTGAAGTCCGCCAAGGTGAACAAGCAGACCTCGACCCTCAAAGACAACCGCTTGCACGACTGTGTGGTGGCAGTGGTTTCGTCGATGAGCTTCCCCAAGCCTCCCGACGAGAAAGATCACCCCATCGATTTCCCGTTCAATTTGAAGGCGATTCACTGAGCGGGTCAGAGAACGAACCGTGAACTTCGAGCTCACTGAAACCCAGAAGCAGATTCAGCACGCCGCGAGAAAATTCGCCCGTGAACAAGTCGCTCCTCGTGCCAAGCAGACCGATCGCGAAGAGATTTTCCCCGCTGAAATCTACAAGCTGATGGCGCCCGAAGGGTTGCTGGGCGTCAACATCCCCTTCGAGTACGGCGGAGCCAACGCTGGCACCGTCAGCTACGCGCTCGCCATGATGGAACTCTCCGCCGCCTGCTGCTCGACCTCGGTCGGCATGGCCGTCACCAACATGTGCGGAGAGCTCATCACCCGCTTCGGCACCGAGGCGCAGAAGAAGAAATACGTCACTGCGTTGGTCAGCGGTGAGGCCGTCGCCGGCGCGTTTGCACTCTCTGAGCCGCAGTGTGGCTCCGACCCTGGCTCGCTGACGACCTCCGCAGTGAAAAAGGGCTCGAAGTGGGTGCTCAATGGCACCAAGCAGTGGATCACGTCGGGCCAATACGCGGGCGTGATCGTGGTGTGGGCTCGAACCTCCCCCGAGGCGAACAAGGGTTTGTCGTGCTTCATCGTCGAAGGTGACACTCCGGGTCTCACCGCGGGCAGGCCAGAAGACAAGATGGGCCTTCGGGGCTCCAACACCGTGCCGCTGGTGTTCGAGAGCTGCGAAATTCCCGAAGCGGCGTTGCTCGGCAAACAAGGTGATGGGTTCAAGCTCGCCATGGTCGCGCTCGACGGTGGGCGAATCGGCATCGCGTCCCAAGCCTGTGGA
>JBBQIO010000896.1:0-2014 GCA_038325015.1 Polyangia bacterium | reverse complement strand
ACTTCCAGATCCGCAACCAATCCGACTTCCTGACGACGCTGAATGAAACGACGCAGGTGTTCACGTATCTGCTCGCCGGCATTGCGACCGTGAGCTTGCTGGTGGGCGGCATCGGCATCATGAACATCATGCTGGTCTCGGTGACCGAGCGCACGCGGGAGATCGGCGTGCGAAAGGCGCTCGGCGCGACGCGCGCGAACATCCTGCTGCAGTTCCTGATCGAAGCCGTCGTGCTGTGCATGCTCGGCGGGCTGGTCGGTATCGCGTGCGGCACCGGCGGCGCCCTAGCACTGAACAAGATCTTTCATTGGAACACCGCCGTTGCGCCCGACTCGATCATCCTGGCGTTTCTCTTTTCGGCGGCGGTGGGCGTGATCTTTGGCGTGTGGCCGGCGCGACGAGCGTCCACACTCGACCCGATTCAAGCGCTGCGATACGAGTAACGTGGCAGTGTCGACAAAACGGCCCGGCGAGATCATTCGCCGGGCCGTTTCGCGTTCACCACTTCGTAATGCACTCGTTACCGAGCAGCCACGCGACGCTCATCGTCGCGTTAGGCGACGCGCGTATCGTGGGGGCAACCCAAGCGGAGGGATGCCATGAACGCCGCGAACGAGCGCGCTACCGTCACGGCCGAAATGAACGTGACGCCAATGCTCGATGTGCTCCTCGTACTTCTGGTCATCGTGATTCTCGCCGCGCTGCCGATCAACGTCATCGACGTACAGCTACCGGCAGATCGTGAACACGGCGTTGATAGCGATCCAATCGTGCTGCTGGTGCAGCGCAACGGCGCCTACGCGCTAAACGGCGTTCCTCTTGATTCGCTCCAGCTTCCTCAACGGTTGCACGACGTCTATCGTGGGCGCCGCGCCGAGCCGCTGTTCGTACAAGCTGAAGTGCACGTTAATTACAACGCGGTGATTCACGCCATGGACGTTGCACGCGGCGCTGGAGTGCAAGTGCTCGCCGCGATGCCGAAACAGAGTAGTGCGCGATGAAACACGCCGCGCTCCACTCGACCCCGAACGTCGCGCCAATGATCGACGTGATGCTCGTGCTCCTCATCATTTTCATGGTCGCGATGCCAGCGCTGATCCAAGGCGTTCCGGCCCGGCCGCCGACCGCCCTCAACCTCAAAGCACACCCCGATGACGAAGTCACGGAGCTCGGGATCGATGTAAGCGGCCGCTACTTCTTCCAGAAGCGCCTGGTCACCGAGGGGGAGCTGATGCGATTGCTCCGGCGCCGCTTTGCGTCGGACAAAGGAGATCACACGCTCTATCTTCGCGTCGACCGCGACACCGAGTACCGCCACGTCCTAAAGGCGATGGACCTCGCGTCGGCAAGCGGCGTGCGAGTCGTCGCCGCGATCGCGACGCCGCCAAATCCGTGATTCGGCGCAAAAAAGGGCGAGGCGGGGATCGCTCCCCGCCTCGCCCTTTCCCGTTCCAACAGACTACACCGCGTCGTCGATCTTGCGCTCGACCTTGCCGAAATTCTTCTGGATCTTGCCTTCGGCTTCCTTCGCGCGGCCCTTCAACGACTCGCTGTCGTTGTCGACTGCGTCGCCGACCGTCTTACGGACCTTACCGTCAAGTTCCTTGGCGGCGCCCTTGACTTCATTCTCTGCGCCGCGGGTGTTGAGGTCCTTGTCCATATAGCCTCCGAATAGTCGAGTGATCGAGCCTGGTCCGGCTTGAGCCGGTCGGCCACAGTAAAGGCAAACGCCATGCCCAGTCAGGCTCACCGCGGCAGTGGCCCTGGGCACGATATTTGGCCGCGTGTAGGCGCCCTTCCCTTGCGATGGACCCTCGCCGCCGTCGATCTTGAGCGAGCGCCGCGCCGCCCTATGGCGCCGCCCGCTGTTTCCGTCATTCCAAGCTCGAAATTTTCGAGGCCGCGTGTCCCACCCCGTATCGATCGAGCCGCCCGCGCGGCTGAAACTACAGGCAGCCTTCATCGTCAACGGCGAGCATTGTGAGGTCGCCTTCGCGCCGCACAAGACGCTGCT
>JBBQIO010000895.1:0-2014 GCA_038325015.1 Polyangia bacterium | reverse complement strand
GGCAAAATGCCCCGAGCTCAATCGGCAAGAAAACGTCTGGCAGTTCATGCGCGACAACCGGCTGTCGAACCGCATCTTCAAATCCTGCGACGACATCCTCGACCATTGCTGCTTCGCCTGGAACCGCCCCACCGATCAACCTTGGCGCATCATGTCCATCGGACTGCGCCAATGGACCATCGGTGAATATCAGTGAGAGCTGGTACAAGTCACCTGTCTTGTTTCCGGGGACCACCTCAATTAGCTGTTTGGTCCCGCAGTGTGATGCTACGCAGCACGCATGGAGGGACGCGCGATGGGTCAGGTTCTACACGGCAGCGCCCGCACGACGGAGGCGGTGCGTCGAGCGATACAGCGGAGTGAAGAGAGCGTGAGGGCGCTTGCCCGCCGACACGGGATCAGCACCGGCACGGTGCAGAAATGGCGCAAGCGCGTGACGGTCGCCGACGCTGCGATGGGACCCAAGGCCCCGCGTTCGACCGTATTGACGCCCGAGGAGGAGGCGTGTGCCGTCGCGTTCCGGCGACACACGCTACTGCCGCGAAGGTCCCGGGCTTGTTCCGGGATGGCCTCTACGCCTTGTAGCCCTCCATCCCTCATCTGACGCGGTCGAGCCTGCACCGCCTCTTCCAGCGCCACGACATCAGTGCTGCCGATAGACGGCGACAAGCCCGAGAAGCAGCGCTTCAAAGTCTATCCGATCGGCTATTTTCACATCGACATCGCTGAAGTGCGCACCGAAGAAGGCAAGCTCCACCTGTTCGTCGCGATCGATCGCACGTCGAAGCTCGCCTTCGTGCAGCTACACGAGAAGGCCGACCGACCGACCGCCATCACCTTTCTCGAAGCCCTGATCGAAGCCGTGCCCTATCGGCTGCACACCACCTCACCGACAATCCTGTCCTGAGCTTCGCCGAAGGGGGCATCCGGTTCGCCGACCTGCCGCGCAACCGCGACAGCTGGACGGCGCGCTACCGCGTCATGCGCTTCGACCAGATTGGCCCACGAGCACGGTACCCGGCACCGGCTCACCAAGCCCAACCACCCGTGGACCAATGGCCAGGTCGAGCGAATGAACCGCACGATCAAGGACGCCACCGTAAAGCGCTACCACTCCCACACAAACCAGCAGCTCGCCGGGCATCTCCAGCTCTTCATCGAAGCCTACAATCACGCCCGCAGGCTTAAGACCCTGCGCGGCCTCACGCCATACGAATATGTCGCCCGCATCTGGACCGAAAACCCCAGCACATTCAAAGCCGACCCGTACCGCCTCACTGCGGGACTAAACACCTAGGCACCGGTGCGCCTTGCGAGCGCCATCGGTACGAAGCCGAGGCTGGCAACGAGCGCGGTCATCAACACCGGGCGCAGACGCAGGAGCGCGCCCTCGCGCACCGCGTCGTCAACACTGCGGCCTTTGACCGCGCGGTTCGAGAATACTGGTCAGCATGACGGGGCCGTTCAGCACCGCGACTCCCGACAGTGCGATGAAGCCCACCGCGCGCCGAGATCGAGAAGGGCATTCCCCGGAGCGCCAGCATCGCGACGCCGCCGGTCAGCGCCAGCGGCACGGCGGAGAACTGAGGTGGTCCCCACAGGCGGGACAGTTTGGCGGTTCGGCCAAGCTATCATCGCTTGTTCCTTTCATGCCGCCAAACGGTAATCGTCAACCCCGATCGCGTACGCCTCGTCGGGGGTTCGGCCGTCCAGCGCCGTATGGGGTCGGCGGGCGTTGTAGCAGCTGATCGATTCTTCCAGCCCGCGCCGGAGGTCGGAGCCGGTCTCGAAGGCGTGGAGGTAGACGCACTCGTACTTCAGCGACCGCCACAATCGTTCGATGAAGATGTTGTCCATGAACCGGCCACGCCCGTCCATGCTGATTTTCACGTCCGCGCCCTGCAGCACGGCCGTGAATGCGAAGGAAGTGAATTGGCTGCCCTGGTCGGTGTTGAAGATGGCGGCCCGGCCATGGCGCGCCAGCGCCTCCTTCAGCGCGTCGACGCAGAAGTCG
>JBBQIO010000894.1:0-2016 GCA_038325015.1 Polyangia bacterium | reverse complement strand
CGCCCCAGCCGTCGCGCACCATCTGCCCCTCGCCGTAAACCGCCCAGCCTTCGGCCATCGCCGGATTCCACAGCACCGCGCGCAGTGGATTGAGACTGCGCTTGGCGTAGAAGTTCTGCGTATGGTGACCGGGATAGGCCTCGTGCGCCGCGGTCAGCTGCACCTCGTAATTATTTTGTCCCCGCAGGTAGGACTCGATGCGATCCGCCGGCCAGCGCGTGTCGATCGGGTCGACATAGTAGGTCGCATGCCACGCCGTTGTGCGATCGAGAATGCCCGGCGCCAGATATTCGGCCGCCGACGAACCGCGCTTGAAGGCCGGCATGGGCCGCACGTCGAGCGTCTCTTTGGGGGGCAGTCCGATCACGTCGTGCGCGACGATGAACGCGCGCAGCGCATCGAGGTTGCGCGCGTGCGCCGCGACCAGGTCCTCCGCGGAAGGATGCTCTTTGGACAGCTCGTCTTTGACCGCCGCCAGCGCCTCGGACAGCTGCGCCGGATGGGTCGTTTTGAACTGCACCTGACTGTGGGTCCAATGGGCAATCTGCGCCGCCGCCGACACCAGATCTTTTTGCGCTGCAGCAAACCCAAGGCGCGCCCGCGCTGTGGCCTGTTCGGGCGTCAGGTGGGTCCCGAGGGCAAGCGCAAATTTCTTGGCGTACAGCGCCTTGCCCAACCGCCAATCGCCATCGGCGTGAGGCGCCAGCTCGCCGGTCAAAAACGACTGATAGCTGGCGAGCGCCACCAGCGCGCGGGCCAGCGCCCGCTCCCCTTCTCCGCTGCCTTTGACGAACGGCGTAACGTCGCTTTTGAAAAACGCGATGCGCCCCTGATTGTCGTCGATGGCGGCCTCGACATACTCGCGCGCTACATGGCGCCAGCCGTGGCGCAGCTGCTCGGTCTGGGCGGCGAGATAGTCCGGCAGCGCGGAAAGCTCGGCGACCACGCTTTTTTGCCGTGTCGACAGGGGCGCAAAATCGCCGTGGATGATGTCCGACAGCCGGCTGGCGATGACCTCGCGCGGGTCGTAATAGGGAAACGAATCGACCAGCCGCGGATCCCACTGCCAGTCGCGAATCTCGTCTAGATACAGAAGCTCGAGCGCGATGCCATCGCGCAAGATCTCGAGATCAATTCCGTCGTCGATCGTCAGGGCCGACTTGACCACCCGAGCCGCGAGCACCTCTTTTTGCAGCGCCAAAAGCTCGGTGTGGCGACGCGTCAGCCCGGCCGGCGTCAGGTCGGCCAGCCGGTCGTCGAAGCGATGGTCGCCCATGAACGTCGCCAGGTGTGGCTTGGCGGCGAACAGCCCGTCGAGATAGCGCGTCTTGAGCGCGTCGAGCGACGACGAAGGGGCGGCGTGGGCAGTGCTGCAGGCGAAGAGGAAGACAAAAAGGGTGCGCATGCCGCGCACTATATGCCGGTCGACATCTCCAGCATGCGATCGATCGGCAGCTTAGCGCGCAGCCTGAGCGCCTCGTCGAGCTCGATGCGCGGCGCCAGGTCGCGCAGGCACAGGTAGAGCTTTTCCAGCGTGTTGAGCCGCATATAGGGACACTGGTTGCATGCGCAGCTCTCGTCTTGGGGCGGTGCCGGAATGAACGTTTTGTGCGGCGCATCGCGGCGCATCGCGTGCAGGATCCCCTCCTCGGTCGCGACGATGATGGTCTGCGCCGGCGAGCTGACCGCGTATTTGAGCAGCGCCGTCGTCGAGCCGACGAAATGGGCGTGGCGCAGCACGCCCTCCTCGCACTCGGGATGCGCCACCAGCTCGGCGCCCGGATTGCGCATCATGAGCTCGATGATCCGGCGCTCGCTGAAGGTCTCGTGCACGATGCAGGTGCCCTGCCACAGCACCAATTCTTTACCGGTCTGCTTGGCCACGTAGCGACCGAGGTGCTTGTCGGGCGCGAAAATAATCGGCTGGTCGCCGAGCTGCTGCACGATCTTGACCGCGTTCGACGAGGTGACGATCACGTCGGACATCGCCTTCACCGCCGCTGAGCAGTTGATGTA
>JBBQIO010000893.1:0-2021 GCA_038325015.1 Polyangia bacterium | reverse complement strand
ATCTGCTCCTCCTGGCACGACGCAGCGCGCTCCTCGAGGCTTTGCAGGCCGAGCTCACCAATAAATATGAAGTAAAAGTGCACATCGCAGCCGTCGATCTCGCGGCCGCGGATCTTGTGGAGCAGCTGCGCCGCGCGGTTGGGACGTTGGAAGTGGGACTGCTGGTCTACAACGCGGCGCTGTCGTTGATCGGGCCATTCATGGATCAGTCGCTCGCCGACAAGCTTCGCGTCGTCGACGTCAACTGCCGCGGTCCTCTCATCCTGACCGATGAGTTGGCCAAAAAGATGGTCGAGCGCGGGCGTGGCGGCGTGCTCTTGATGTCGTCGCTGGCGGGCAGTCGGGGTGCGCCGTTGGTGAGCACCTATGCTGCGACCAAGGCGTTCAATACCGTGCTTGCCGAAGGTCTTTGGCACGAGCTGGCCGTCAACGGAGTCGATGTATTGGCCTGTCGCGCGGGCGCCACGCGCACGCCGGCGTACGAAGAGACGCAGCCGGTGGGAAATCTTCCAGTCATGGAGTCGGCCGATGTCGTGCGTGCGGCGCTCGATTCGCTCGGTCGTGCTCCGAGCATGGTGCCGGGTTGGCTCAACCGGATAGGCGAGCTGTTCATGGCACGTGTCTTGTCACGAAGAGCGGCGATTCAGATCATGGGCCGCGCCACGCGCAGCATGTATCCCCATCTGGCCGTCAAACGGATTAATAAATGAACGGGAAGATGATTCGACGCTGCCGGGGATAATCGAGAAACTGCGCTTTGTACCAGCGATGGTTCGCCACCGCGCGCGGCAGCAAATTCGCGGCGGTAAAAATGGCAAAGGCCAAGCCGCCGGGTGACCAAGTCGCAATCGCCCAGCCGGTCCACTCCAGGAGCTCGCCAAAATAGTTCGGGCACGAAATGAGCTCGTAAAGGCCGCCGGCCGGAATCTTGTAGCCGGTCTCTCCCGGTGCCCGCAGGCGACGCAGGCGCGCGTCGGCATCGAGATTGATGGCCCAACCCGCGACGAACAGGGCGATCCCGAAGAGCGTGCGCGGCAGGGTCAGCCACGCCAACGGATAACTGCCGAAATGAGATATCCAGCGCGCATTCAAATAGGCGTTCAGCACATTAAAAAAGACCGCCATTGCGACGACCGACCATGGCATCGGCCGATTGCCGCCGCGGCGCAAAAACGGAAATACAAAGGCGCGCTGCACATAATGAAGCTGCCAGAGCGACAAGAACAGCAGAGGCACCGCTGAGAAGCGCATCAGCCCAGACAAATAAATAGCCAAAAATACCAGACTGGCCGGTGCCTCCATGACAATCCAACCGACTGTTGACGGAATTTGCGGGCCCCATCCGGCGCGTGTGTGTCGACCGTACGGCGCGGTAATGAAAACCAGGCCGATCGCCGTCAATACAGCCGAGCCGATACACAGATAGAACGCAATATCGTAGAACGCACGCTCACTCATCGTGAGCGGCTTTGGCGTGCGGCGACGGCGTGGGAAAGGCGAACGGACGATCGCCGGTGCGCATGACGACTTCACCTCGTCGAAGCGCGACGAACATCACGACCAGGGTCAAGACAAGGCCGAGCGCGGCGACGATCAAAAAGACATATCGATTTTGCAGCGAGGGCATTTGCGTGGACTATTCCACCGACCGCTTCGAGGTGCCAGCGGTGGAAAGATTCGTGCGGGCCCACAGCCACATGAGCGGGCCGAGCCCCGCGATGAGCGCGCTCCAGACCCACAATGGAGGGCCACCGAGCGCGATATCGCTGTCGGCTCCGGCCCAGCCGAGCGCGAGGAGGACCATGGCCATCGGCGGAACTCCGACGAGGAATGCGCCTATTTTTCCGCCCGGCACGACAAACGGGCGAGGCAGATTCGGCTCGCGCACGCGCAGCACCGCCAAGGCGACGAACTCGAGCAGCAAGCTGGCGCCGTACAGAGCGACGTCGAGCTCGACCAGACGGTCGAAGCCCAAGCCCAGACATGCGGTGTAGGCCACGGCGCAGACCACCACCGCTAGC
>JBBQIO010000892.1:0-2025 GCA_038325015.1 Polyangia bacterium | reverse complement strand
GTCGTCGTCGCTCGGCGGGCCGTACTCCTCCGATGAACCGCCCGAAGGCGGGCCGCCCGAAGAGGGACCGTCGCCGCCGCCACGTCGGGCACCGCCGCCACCACCGCGCGGCGCACCGCCACCGCCGCCACCGCCGCCGCTACCACCGCCTTCACCACCACCGCCGCCAGGCCCGCCGCCCGACAGGAACGTCACCTGCTGCGCAACGATCTCGGTGGCGTACTTTTTTTCGCCGCTGGTCTTGTCGTCCCACGAGCGCGTCTGGATGCGCCCTTCGACATAGACTTGCCGCCCCTTGTCGAGATACTGCGCGCAATTTTCGCCGGTCTTGCCCCACACCACGACGCGATGCCACTCGACCCGCTCTTGGCGCTGATTTTGTTTGTCGTTGAAGACTTCGTTGGTCGCCAACCGCAGCTCGCACACCGCCTGCCCCGATGGCAGGTACTTGAGCTCGGGCTTGGCGCCCAGGTTACCGATGAGAATGACCTTGTTTACACTCCCCGCCATGCTGCCTCCTTTTTACCGAACGCAGCATGGGCGACGGTCCGGGCTCGGTCAACGGCTAATAACGACCTTTAAGCAGTGGGCGGATGAACGCGACGCAAGAGCTCGCCGCTGACGTCCATCTGGGTCAGCTCGTGCAGGCCGCCGACCGGCTCGCCGGCGATGAAGAGGAGCGGAAATTCGGCCTGCTTGGCCGCGGTCAGCGCCCACGAGCGCGTCGCTTCGTCGTCGGTGACGTCGAGCACGGTGAACGCGATATCGCGGCCGCGTAGGATCTCTTCGATCTTCTTTTTCGTGCGGTGATCGCGGCCGTCGAAGTACAGCATCACGGGCGCCGGCTCTTTGTGCTCGACGGTGCCGCTGCCGTCGCTGTGGCGGCGCGCCGCAAGCTCATCGGCGGAGCAAAATGGGCGGCCGACCAAATCGTTGGCCGTGCCGAGCGCTTCGCGCGCCAACTTCAGCGGACGAAAGCCGTCGACGACTTTGGATTCGAGGGCCTGGTGAATAAGGACGCGGACTTTGTCGGTGACGATTTCGAGCATGGCCAGGCGCGTAGCAGGCCGTTCGACCGCGGTCAAGCCACCAGCCACCTACCAGCCGATGGTCTGACCTTTGAGCTGCTGGTCGAGCCAGCCATTGAGCGGCGCAAAATAGTCGAGCATCGCGCGCGTCGACAGATCTTCGCCGGTGGCCTCCTTCAAGATCACGCGCCACGGTCGAGTCGCGCCCTGTCGCAAGATGGACTTCAAGAAGTCGCCGACCTCCTTGTGGCCGTAGTAGCTGCAGCTGTGCGGATCTTGGTGCAGGACCTTTTTGCAGATGTGCTCGTGCAGCTGATACTTGATAACCGCCGAGAGCGCGTAGTTGTAGTACTCGGCGGGCGTGTCGTTGATGTGCGTCTTGCTGCACGCGTCGCATCCGCCGGCCGGCCGCGGATCCGAGGTCGGGGGCGCGATGCCCTGAAACTCGGCGGCGTACTTCCACCAACGGTTCTGCCACTCGGCGGCCGGCAGATCGTTTTCGTACAGGTCGTGCTCCCAGTGCGAGATCGTTCCGGCGGCCCACGCCATGAACGGAATCGCCGACTCCAGCGCCTCGTTGAGCAGCACCGCCTGCTGATCGATCTTGGTCCCCGCCGGCAGCACGCCGACCGCCTGCAGGTAGGCCGGCTGCGAAGACGCGATCGCCGCCAGATCGCCGATCGCTTCGTGCATCGCGCGGTTGGCGCCCTGGCGCAAAATCGGCGGCACCGCCGGGATGGAGTAGGACAAAAAATAGTACGCGTGGCCGAGCTCGTGATGTGCAGTGGTAAACCACTGCGCGTTGGGCTCGACGCTCATCAGCGAGCGCACATCCTGGTCGAGGTCGATGTGCCAACACGACGCGTGTGCGTTCTTGTGGCGCGTTCCACCGGCGGCCACCGGGTACAGATCCGACTTTTGCCAAAAAGTCGCCGGCAGGTGGGGAAAACCCATCGACACGTAAAACTGCTCCGCCGTTTTGACGATCCATTCCGGC
>JBBQIO010000891.1:0-2029 GCA_038325015.1 Polyangia bacterium | reverse complement strand
GAGAGGTCAGCACGTCGATGGCGAACACTCGCGAAAGGAATGGGGCCCACTCGAGTCGGCGTGGCCGCTCGGGATCATTGGGGCCGTCGTCGTCTCGATTGTGGTTGCCCAAAATGGGCCGCCCGTTGGGCGTGAGCGGCGGGACAGCTGGCTTCAAATGAAGCGAGATGATGGATGCTCCAGCGCGACACGCGGTTTCGATTTGCGCTTTCGTTTGCTTGACGAGGCTTTGGCGAAGCGCGCTTGCAAAATCATCTGGAGGCTCGAAGGCGACGGTCGCTTTGCCGAAGCACATTGGTTGCAAGCGCACGTTCACTTGCGGATCCAAAAACACGCCCAGCGGCCCACCAAATTGAACGATTCCCATCGGTCCGTCATGAAAGCACATGGCGGAAACTAGGTGCACGAAATCGGCGAATCGACTCGCGCGAAGCAGCCAGGCTACGGCGCCGACCGCCTCTGCGCCGACCTCGCCGACCTCTACGACGAGCTGGGTCACGCTCACCGCTAAAGCGGTGCTCAGGCCGGCAGCACGTGGGCGATCTGCCAGACATTGCCGAACGGATCGCGCACCATCGCCCGACGGTCGCCGTACGGCGTGTCGAGCGGCTCCTCCAGCGAGAGCGCGCCGGCCAAGAGCGCGCGCCGATATGCGGCGTCCGCGTCGTCCACATAGACGTATAGGAACGCCGGAAACAGCTCACGTGCGCCGGCCGGCGTCACCATGACGAGCGAATCCCCGATGCGAATCTCGGCCGGGCGGTCGGCGTGAGAGTCACCGCTGGCATCGAACACGGCACGCAAAAACGCCACCAGCGCTGCCGCGTCCGCGACCACGATACGCGGTGTGACCGAGTGAAACCCCGAGCGAGAATTGGCCATGCTCATGATTCTAGCAGCCGGCCGATGCGCGCGATCTGGTCGAGCGTGAGGCCGGGCTAGAGCGGCAGCATCAGCCCACCGCTAGTACCTCCCCACAGAGATTTTGACGCATTCGGCCGCCGCTGCATCCCGGCCCGGTTCGTTGCTCCTCGCTCAGTTACCGACGGGTAGCCTCGCTCGTCGCGCCTCGCGCTCCGGGCGCATCGGCGCCCTCGATGCTGTCAAAACCACTGTGGCGAGGTACTAGTCGCCGCTTCCGACTTCGGCAGATGCTGCATCGCAGCATAACTCGCGTGCGCGTTGGATATTCCCGACCGCGTAGAAATCCCCTCCGCCGAAAGCCGCGCCGCCACCTTGGCCGCATTCGCCATCCGTACATACGAATGGCTGACCGTAACCACTTCATCGCCCGAACCCACAGCCACCGCCAGCAGCGCCAAATGCAGCGCCGCGGTGCCGGACGACACCGCGCAGGCGTGGGCCGCGCTCACAAATGAGCGAATTCCCTCGAACGCGGCTACTTCCGGCCCCTGCATCACCCAGCCGGAACGCAAGGCACGCGCGCCGCCGCCTCCTCCTCCTCGGTCGTTTGGGAGCCGCACGCGAGGCCATACCAGCGTGGGATGCCCGCTTTTTGACGGCTGCAGGGGACGTCGATCCCTGCGAAGAGCGTCCGCCACGCAAAACGAAACAAGTGGCCGGCCGATCGCCTGCGCCACGGTCGACTCGTAGCTGCGCCGCAGCAAGTCGTAGATCACGGCCTGCCCGGCCGGCGGAGCGCACCATTCGATTGCAGTGCATGGTGCACGACGCTGAGCAGCAGTTCATCGAGCGGCGTGGTCAGGAGTGTAGGGCATTTGAACTGCGCAGTGGTCGCGCGATATTGAACGGGGCGTGAGCCGATGAGGGTCCGATAAGGGTTTTTCGGTCAACTCGGCAGAGCTTGAGGCGGTGATCTCTGGGTGATTTTTCGAGCGAGCGCACGCGCCTCCGTGGCTGCGCCTCCGCTGGCGAGGAAATCAGTCAGTCAACGACGAGCGGCGGATCCACTGCGTCGGAATCGGCGGTGCGGACGAAACGGAGTTGGCCCCGCTGTCGTCGACCACGAGGTGGCGCCCGTACGGGAAGGCCGAGGTGGAGCAAGATT
>JBBQIO010000890.1:0-2030 GCA_038325015.1 Polyangia bacterium | reverse complement strand
TGGCGGCGCAGACCTGCGCTCCGCTGCAGTCGGCATTGCTGCTGCAGGGCGAAACGGCCGCCGTCGTGACTGCGGCGCACACACCACCGGCTTGGCCCATCTGAATCTTGCAGAGCCCGGTTTGGCACTGAAAACCAAACGAGCAGGGCGTCGTGTTGGTCGCGCTGCCCAGCAGGGCGCAGGCGGCGGGCAGGACATCGCCAAAGCGATCCGCGCAGGGTTGTGCCGCGTAAGCTTGCGCGCATTTTTCGATCGATGCGGGCGTCAACGTCACATGCGGGGCCGTGGCTTCGAGCACGCACTGCAGATGCACGCGCATCTCACACGTCGCCTCATCGCCCCAATTGCGCAAGAGGTAGCTCGGCGCTGTCGTCGAGCAGGTTGTCAGGCGACTGCAGCGCGAGTGCGCCAGATCGGCGCACGAAGTCTCGAAAGCCGGGCCCATATCGACCGGCCTCATCGCCATGTCGACACGCGTGGCCATGTCTTGGGTGTTGGCCGCCATGTCGGGATGGACTTCGTTGGATTCGATGGCGACGTTCTGATGACTGTGCGTGCCGGCGACCAGAGTGAATGTCACGTTGCCTTGCGCCTGGTTGGTGCCCGTCGTGCTCAATCCTTCGACGGTCAGGGTGACCGATCCATGGGCTGACGCGGCAAACAGCACCGGCACGTCGACCGGCAACGACGTGACCTGATTGCGGCTCGAGCTCATCGTGCCGGTAACCGCTCCGCTGGCGATGATGCGCAGCGCGTCGACCGAGGTGACCGAGCTGGAAGTCACCGTGAGCGAGACACAGGAGCCGGCCACGCCGGCGCACGGATCGGAGACTGTGCAGCCACAGACCACAATGCTACAGAAGAGCGCCAATAGAGTGTAGGTGCGCATTAGAACTGCACTTTGGGGAATTGCGGATTGCTCGCTTGCGTCCCTAGACCGACGCCCAGACCGACACCGAGGCCGACGACGACGACCGCGCCAACCGCGGTCCACAACCACCAGCGGCGATAGACCGGCCGTCTTGCCGGTGGCGGCAGTGCCGCTGTACTCACCAAATCCGACGGCGGATTTTGCGTACCCGTCGTCGGCGGCACGCTGACCATCTTTTCGTTCTGCGCCGCGGCCCGGCCGTGCTCCTCGGAGGCGATCTCCTCTTCGAGCGCGGTGATGTTTTGCGCCACCACCTCGCGATTGGGTGCGTCCGGCCGTCGTGTCAGATAGCTTTTGAAGAAATGCAGCGCATCGGCCTTTTGATCGAGCAGCCGATGGCAAAGACCAATGTTGTAGAGAAACACCGGGTCGTCTTTCAAGCGATAACCCGATTTGAAATCTTCGAGCGCTGCGCCGTACTCGGCGAGATCGAAGTGACGCCGCCCCGACTCGAACAGCTGCTTGGCCTGCGCTGCGGGTTCCTCGTCCGCATACGTGACACCGACGAGGAGCAGCCAAGCCGCCAAGATGAGACGAAGCGGCGTCATTCGAGGCTCCTTACGGAACGATGTGGTTGCCGCAGAAGTCGGCGTGGACCAGGGTTGGATTGCCGGTTCCCGCGTTGATTCCCGCGACGTCGATGCTCTTGCGAATCGCAGACTTTGCGCGGCGTGGTGGCCATGTCGCCACCACCAGGCGGCGTCAACAGATCGGGCTGCGGCGGCGGGGCCGTGGTGGACCCTCCGCAACCGACCGCAACCAGCGACAAGCTCAAGATCATCATTACACTGGGCATCGGTGTCGTCCGCTTTGGAGACACGCGCCGAAACGTCACGCTGCAGAGTATTTCACGCGACGCGTGTTGGCGTCTCGTAACATATGAGAATTACTTGTGTTGTTGACTAGACGTGGCGGCGGCCAGCATTCGATTCAGCCGCAGTTGAAGCAGTCGCGGGTGGTTCGCGCCAAGGAGTGGCTCTTGCAAAGCCAACGCGCTCTCGAAGCCAGATCGGCGTCGGAGTCGGCATCGGAGGCTGAAGCCGGGGCTTTGAGGCTTGCCTCCAAGAGTGCGCGTGCTTGCGCTTCGTTCTTAGGTCAC
>JBBQIO010000889.1:0-2033 GCA_038325015.1 Polyangia bacterium | reverse complement strand
GTGGCCTTCGAGGCCGACGCGGTGCGCGACGAAAAACTCAAGGTCTTGCGCTCGCTCAGGCCGTTGCCGACGGACCCCGCCGAGTTCAACAAGATGGTGGTGCGCGGACAGTACGGCCCGGGCGCGGTCAACGGACGAGAGCTCGGCAGCTATCGCGCGGAGACCGGTGTTGATCCGCAATCCAAGATCGAGACCTTCGTCGCGCTCAAGCTGTTCGTCGACAACTGGCGCTGGGGCGGCGTGCCGTTTTACCTGCGCGCCGGCAAGGCGCTGCCCAAGCGCGTCACCGAGATCGCGATCCACTTCAAAAAGGTGCCGCACGCGCTGTTCGCGCAGGGCGACAAGCTGGCCGCCGAGCCCAACGTGCTGTCGATTCGCATTCAGCCCGACGAGGGCATCTCGCTGAAATTTTTCTCCAAGGTGCCCGGTCCGACGATGGACATGCTGCCCG
Source organism: Polyangia bacterium (assembly GCA_038325015.1). GTDB lineage: Bacteria > Myxococcota_A > Polyangia > Palsa-1104 > Palsa-1104 > JBBQIO01. Next base: position 1,582 of record JBBQIO010000889.1, on the reverse strand, counting down.
TGCCAATGGAGTTCCGGTACGGCACGTCGTTCGGCGCCGAGCCTCCCGAGGCCTACGAGCGGCTGCTGCTCGACTGCATGCTGGGCGACGGGACGCTGTTCACGCGCGGCGACGAGGTTGAGGCCTCGTGGCGCTTCATCGATCCGCTGGAGCGCATCTGGGCAGAGACCGATCCAGCGCCGTTCCCCAATTACGCCGCCGGTTCGTGGGGCCCCGAGGCGGCCACCGAGCTCATCGAACGCGACGGCCGTCAGTGGAGGCGGCCATGAGTGAAGTGGAGGACAAGAGCGCCGCCGACGACGAATTGCTGCATTTCGTCCAGGGCGATAAAATCGAGGTAAACCCAGATAAGATTGAAGCCGAAATAAGCCGACTATGGCGAAAGGCTGCATTAGACCAAAAAGAAGGCAAAACGCGAGTTGTTACGCGTGCGTGCCTGTGGAACCTGATCGTCCGCACGCGCGGCGCCGAAGGTCTGCACTATGCCAAGCAGCTGGTAGACGAGATCGCGCCCAGTGTGCCGGTGCGGGTGCTGCTCCTGCACGAAGACGCGGGCGAGAGCGACCGGGTGCGTGCCTTCATCGAGACCAACTGGATGCACCCGGGCGGAGGCGTGGCCACGGGATCCGACGAGATCACGCTCATCGCAGGTGGGCGCGCGGCCGCGCGATTGCCGTCGCTGGCGCGGGCACTGTTGTCATCCGACGCACCGACCGCGCTGTTGTGGCTCGGCCCGCCGCCACCTAGCGGCGGCCAAAAGGACAGCGACCACGAGGCAGCGCTGCTCGGCGAGATCGATCGGCTGATCATCGACACGCGCAAGACGTCCGAACGCGACCTCATCGGCTTCGCCGATCTGGCGCGGCGAAAGCCCGAGCTCGAGGTTGTCGATCTGGCGTGGTTGGGGCTGCATGCGTGGCGGTCGCTGTTGGCGCAGCTGTTCGATCCACCGTTCAATCCAGCGGACTTGACCACGATGCAGAGCGTCCGCGTCGTGACCGAGGTCCAAGGAGCGCAGGCGAGCGGCCTGGCGCTCCTCGGGTGGTTGGCGTCGCGCCTGGGCTGGAAGAATTTTCTCGTCGAGCGCGCTACCGCGGAGCCCGGCCAAACCCGGCGTCAGCTGGTCGCGGCAACCGGCTCCGGTCACGCCGTGCATCTGCAGCTCGATGCCAGGTCCGGGCCGGTGCCGCGGGGCATCGCTTCGGTCGCGCTGAGCGGTGGCGCACGACAATGGACGCTCGATCGCCAGGAGGTCGGAATCGTCGTCGGCGCGCCCGACCTGGCGCCCCGTTTCGCCCCCAAACGAAGCCGCACCGATGCCGAGCTGGCCATCATCGCACTCGGTCCGCGCGGGCGTGACCCGGTCTTTCGCGAGGCGCTTTCCGTCGCCGCCGGCTTGGCCCACGTTTTACAAAAGTCAGGCGAGCCAGGAGAGAATCGATGAGTCGAGTCGAAGTGATGGCCGATGCCGGAGCCGTCGCACAACGCACGGCAGAGCTGTTTGTCGCCGCATCCCTGGTTGCCGAGGCCGACGGCGATGGCGTCTTCCGTGTCGCGCTGGCCGGCGGCTCGACGCCGCGCG
>JBBQIO010000888.1:0-2039 GCA_038325015.1 Polyangia bacterium | reverse complement strand
AAGCAGCACCTGTCCGCCGCCGTCGTCCTGAAGCCCGACTACGCCGCCGCGCGCCTCGCGTTGGCCGCCGTGTGCGATCTGCTGGCACAGCACGCCGAGGCCGTCGATCAACTCGATGCCGTCCTCGCGTCCGATGCGCCGATTAACTTCGGTCCCGCTTCCGATGCCCCGAAGATCACCCGCTATCACCTGCTTTGCGCCGCCGGCTTCTGCCTGGAGCGCATCGGCACGCACGGGTCGGCCGCCTTCCGCTATGAACAGGCGCTCGCCGCCGATCCGGTAGATCTGTTTGCCCACCACCGCCTGGCCGCGATCTATCTTGCTCACAACCAGCTCGCCGAAGCGGTTGAGCATCACCGGGCCATCCTCGAACAGGAGCCGCAGGAACAGGCCGTCCGCACCAGCCTGGGCCACCTGCTCCAGCTCCTCGGCCGGCACAAGGAAGCTGTTTGGGAATATGAGAAAGCGCTCTGCCTCGACCCGGACAACTGGGACCTGCAGATGGAGCTTGCCGACCAGTTCGAGCGCATGGGCAACAGCGACGCCGCCATTGGCCGGCTCCGCGCGCTCTGCGATAAGAACCCGAGCTTTCCCGATCTTCACCTGCGTCTGGCCAACCTTCACTCCACGCGCGGCGAAGACCGTCAGGCGACTACCGAGTATGCCGAGGCGCTGAGCGTTCACCCCGACTACCTCGACTGCCACATCGCCGCCGCCCGCCACGAACTGAAAATGGGCCGCACCGACAAGGCGCTCCAGTATTTCCAGCGCGCGATCACCATCAACAACCAGAACGTCGAAGCCTATGCCGGCATGGCCGTAGCGCTGCAACGCCTCGGCAACCCCGAGCAGGCCAGGGAGATGCTCGGCTGCGCGATGAAGATCAGCAACAACTCGGATGTGCTGGTCGCCCAGCTTGGCCAGCTCGAGCTGGAAGCCGAGGCCGCCGAATCCGTCGATGACGCATTTGACCCACAGCAGCAGCATGCCACGGCGACCGAAGATCGCGAGCAGCAGCGCCATTGGATCGAACTACAGATCACGCGATATGAAGAGATCCTCAGCAAGCATCCTCAGTGGACCGACGTGCGCGTCCGCCACGGCATGCTTCTGAAGCTCGTCGGCCGCTGGCACGAGGCGGCCGATGCCTTCGAGCAAGCCACCCGCCAAAACCCCGGCTACGTCGAGGCGTGGGTGCAGCTTTCCATCGCCCGCCGCGAGTCGGGTGATATAGCCGCCGCCATGGCCGCCATGGAACAGGCCATCCAGATCAAGCCCGAATACGCCGACCTGCACTATCGTCTCGGCCTGATCTATTGCAGCGAGATGGAGTTCGATCTGGCCATGGAGCGGATGGAAGAAGCCGTCTCCCTCAACAAACAGAACCCCGATTTCCAGCGGCACCTTTGGGTCGCCCTTCAGGGCCTGCAGCTCACCGGTCGCCGCCGCCTGTCGGCAGACCAGGAAGAGCGCACCCGAGAGTTGGCGGGGGAATCGAGTGCAGATTAGCTTCTGCGCGCAAGCCCAAGCGTGCTATAATCCGGTATGGTCCTCACCATCCCCATCCCTCCAGAGGCGGAACGCACCCTCAGATTCCGCGCCACCGCCGCCGGCCAGGACCTTCAGTCCTACGTCGCAAACATCATCGTGCAGCTGGCTTCGCCTCCCACGCCCCTTGAAGAGCTCAGCGGACCGATCCACCAGAACTTCGTCGACAGTGGCTTGACGGACGATCAACTCGGCGACCTTCTCGAAGAAGCCAAACGCGCGATGCGCGCCGAGCGCCGGGCACGCCAAGAGTGAACGAGCCCGCCTCGATCCCCGTTGTCTTCGACTGCACCGTCTTTGCCCAGGCTTTGATCAACCCTGTTGGCCCCGCTGGCGCCTGCTTTCTTGCGGCCCAGCGCGGACGAGTGACGCGTCACATCAGCGATTACATCCTGCGCGAGGTCCGCGAGCTTCCCCAAAAGCTGCCGTCTCGGCTGGGCGTGACTGGCGATCGAGTTGAGGGCTTAATTCAGGATCTGATGAAGTATTCC
>JBBQIO010000887.1:0-2041 GCA_038325015.1 Polyangia bacterium | reverse complement strand
CGCCGGCTCAACACCAGCAAAGGGCCGGCGGTGCGTGCGACGCGTGTGCAGTGTGACAAGCCACGGTATCGGCTGGTCATGCGTCGCACGCTGGAGACCGCACCGCTACTACATCTCAAGCAATACGAAGCCGACGAGCTGCTGGTCGAAGCCGGGCGCATCGTGGGCGTCGGCACCACGCTCGGGCTGCGCTTTTTTGCCCCCGCCGTGATCTTGACGACCGGCACATTTTTGCGCGGCCGCGTTCACGTCGGAGAGGCGCAAGCAGACGGTGGACGGGCGGGCGATCCGCCGGCGCGCGGCATGTCGGCGTCGCTCGAGCGGCTGGGTTTCGTGCTCGGCCGGCTCAAGACCGGTACCCCCTGTCGGCTCGACGGCCGCACCATCGACTACGCCGGTCTCGACGAGCAGCCGGCCGACTTTCCGCTGCCGCGCTTCGCCGAGGATGGTCCGCTGCCGCCGCTGCGCCAGGTGCCGTGCCACATCACGTTCACCACCACGCGGACCCACGATCTCATCCGCGCCAACTTGAGTCGGTCGCCGCTGTACGGCCATCTGCACGGCGGCGGAGCGCGCGCACTGACCGGCACCGGGCCGCGCTACTGCCCGTCGATCGAGGACAAGGTCGTGCGCTTCGCCGACAAGACGCGCCACCAGATCTTCCTCGAGCCCGAGAGCCTCGACAGCTTCGAGGTCTATCCCAACGGCATTTCGACCAGCTTGCCCGTCGACGTGCAGCTGGCCATGGTGCGCACCATCCCGGGGCTCGAACGCGTCGAGATGCTGCGTCCGGGATATGCCGTCGAGTACGATTTTGCCGACGCGCGCGAGCTGGAGCCGACGCTGCAGGCGCGGCGCGTGCGTGGCCTCTATCTCGCCGGGCAGATCAACGGCACGTCGGGGTACGAAGAGGCCGCGGCGCAGGGGCTGGTGGCCGGAGCGAATGCTGCATTGCAGCAAAAAGGCCAGGAGCTGGTACTGGGCCGCGCAGAGGCCTACGCCGGCGTCCTGGTCGACGACCTGACCACGCTCGGCACCGACGAGCCCTACCGCATGATGACGGCGCGCGCCGAGCATCGACTGCTCCTACGCGAGGACAACGCCGATGCGCGACTCACCCCGCGTGGACGAAGCCTCGGGCTGGTCGACGACGCGCGCTGGGCGGCCTACGAAGCGCGGGAGGGCGCGCTCGCCGCCGAGCTGGCTCGCCTGGCCGGCACGACGCTCATGCCGACGGCAGCCATCAACGATCGACTGGCGGGCATCGGCAGTGCGCCCCTGCGCAAGCCGACCACGCTGCTCGAGCTTTTGCGTCGTCCGGAGCTCGGCTATGCGCAAATCGCCGCGACCTTCGGCGGCGCGGCGGAGTCGGCGCTGGCCGAGCGGATCGAAATTCGCGTCAAGTACGAAGGCTACATCCGACGCGAAGAGGATGAGGCGGCGCGCGTACGCTCGCTCGACGAGGTCGGTCTGCCCGACGACCTGGTCTACGAACAAATGCATGGGCTGTCGCATGAGGTGAAGGAAAAGCTGGGGCGGGCGCGACCGCGCTCCATCGGCCAAGCCAGTCGCATCCCCGGCGTCACGCCGGCGGCGGTTTCGATCTTGCTCGTTCATCTGCGGGCGCGTGCAGGGAGCGAGCGTTTGGGCACGGCGGGCTCGACCCGCGAGGAGAGGGCGTGAGGAATCCATCGATGACCAAAAACCTGTTTTTCAGCCTCTGTTCGTTGGTCTCCTGTTTGACCCTTGGCCAGCGCTCGGCGCGCGCGGCCGGCTTCGATTTTCCGGACAACGACGCCGAGGCCTTCGGACGCGGCGGGGCGTTTTCGGCCAAGGCCGACGACCCGATGGCGGCCGAATACAACGTCGCCGGCATGGCGCGCATGCGCGGCACACACATGCTGATCGGCGGCGATCTCATTTTCCACGGCTACAAGTTCACGCGCGCCGGCAACTATCCCGACGCCAACACGCCGACGACGCCTTACGGCGGCCAGCCCTATCCGACGGTCAGCGACAAGAACAGCCTGATGGCGCTGCC
>JBBQIO010000886.1:0-2042 GCA_038325015.1 Polyangia bacterium | reverse complement strand
GAAAATCTGCACAACTTCACCGGTCGCATCCGGCAGATCCCGATCGACGACACGCTCTACCGGCTCGACGTGCGCATCTTCGGCATCGAGCCCACCGTGTGGGCGGGGCGCTTGGCTCATCCCATGCTGACCGACTACTTCTCGTTCACCTACGGCCTGTATTTCATCATGCCGATGGTCCTGTGCGTCGCGCTCGGCGCGCGCCGGCGGCGGGACGACTTTCGCGAGCTCGCCACCTGCGTCGTCTTGCACATGTGCATTGGCTATCTCGGCTTCATCTGTTTCCCGGCCGGGCCGCCGCGCTTTTATGCGCCGCTTTTGCACGGCCAGTTTCAGCCGCCCGTGCTGCACTCGTGGCTCGGCCTGTTCGAGTGGTCGCAGGACGTGTGGGACACCGCCAACAGCCTCAAAGATCACTCGTCGTTTCCGTCGATGCACTGCTGCATCGCGACCATCACGCTGGCCTATTCCTGGAAATTCGGCGACGCCGTCTTTCCGGGCTATAAGCGCCTCTATTTTTGGATCTGTCTCCCGCTCGTGATGTCGCTGTGGTTCTCGACGATCTATCTGCGTCACCACTGGGTACCGGATTGCGTCGCCGGGATCATTTTAGGAATCGCCTGCGTGCTGGTGACCAAGCCGATCCGCGACCACTGGCCCAAGCCGTAATCTATTACTTCAGCTTCGGACGGACCGCTTCGGCGCGCGCGCGCACGTCGTCGTCGGACGCCGTCTCGGCCAAAAGCCGCAGCTTGCCGGCGAGCGTGCGTGAGCGTTTGGGCTGGCGCAGCTCGAGCAGCTTCTCGAGGCGGTCGAGCGTCTCGAGCACGCGCTCCTGCTTGGTGTGCTCCAGCGCCTGCTCCAGGACCTCGAAATCGTCGGGCAGCTCGTACTGCTTAAGGTAGCGGTCGACCGCGCGCGAAATTTCCTCGCGCCCGAGCGCCTCCAAGATCTTGGCCCGTAGCAAAAGCTTGGCATCGTCACGCGGCGGCGCGGGCGGAGCGGCCGGCGCCCGGCCCTCGTCGCCTTGCGTCGGCGTCGATGCCGCTACGATCGGCGCGCTCGAATTCGAGCGTGCTTGGGCCACCTCGGCCAGCTTGGCCAGCCCGCCCTTGGCGAACAGTGCTTCGAGCTGCGCCTTATGCTCGCTCGACGCCCGATCGTTGGGTTTGTTCGCGCGATCCCCGTCGGACCGCGACGACGCGGATCCGCCGCGCTCACGCGCCTGATCCATCTCCCGCCAAGTTCGCTTGGGTCGGTCTCCACGATCGCGCTCGTTCACGTCGTCCTCACCACAAATGAAAAGCCAGCCTGCCGAGTACTACGTTCGTCGCCGAAGCGTCAAGGAATGGAAAAGTCGGCGCCATCGCGCCCTCGCGTCGAAGTGGGGTACAGTAACCATGCGATGGAGTTCAAGGATCCCCGCCTCGGGCGCGTCCTCGCCGGTCGCTACCGACTTCTGTCGCAGCTGGCCAAAGGCGGGATGGGCGTGGTCTATCGGGCCGAGCGCGTCGGCATCGGCGGTCCTGTGGCGGTGAAGTTCCTGCACGCCGTCTTGGCCACGCACCAGGGCATCGTCGATCGATTCGAGCGCGAGGCGCAGGCCACGGCGCGTCTCAATCATCCGCACTGCGTCGCGCTAGTCGACTTCGGCATCGACGAAGACGCGCCCTATCTGGTGATGGAGTTCGTCGAGGGGCAGACGCTGCATGACCTCCTGGACGACGGGCCATTCGCGCCGCCGCGGGCGCTCAGCTTGGTGCGACAGCTCCTGTTCGCGCTGGCGCACGCGCACGCCCGCGGTGTCCTGCATCGCGATCTCAAACCGGCCAACATCATGCTTTTGGAAGTCGAAGGCATGGTCGATTTCGTCAAGATTCTCGACTTCGGCCTGGCCAAGATGGTGTCGAGCGAGGGCGAGCCGGTCGACCGCGAGCTCACTGGCCGCGGCATGGCGGTCGGCACGCCGGGCTACATGTCGCCGGAGCAGGCGGCGGGCAAGCCGGCGGATCAGCGCGCCGACATTTATTGTGCAGGAGCAG
>JBBQIO010000885.1:0-2045 GCA_038325015.1 Polyangia bacterium | reverse complement strand
GGTGTTCTTGGGCGGCATCGTCGGCGGGCTGATCATCGCCATGTACATGCCGATCTTCGAGATGGCCGGCAACATCAAGTCCGGCGGATAGCCCGCGAAAGCGGCACAGCCGTGGAGGATCTCAGTAAGCGACTCACCTATTTGATGCTCTTTCGCGTCTCGGTCGTGACGCTGCTCTTGGGGGCGATGGCCGCCGCTGAGCTCGCTGCACCGTTCGAAACCCCGTCGCCGGTCTTCATCTCGCTGTTCGAGCTGATAGGCGTGACCTACGGCCTGACCATCGTCTTCGCCCTCTTGGTCCGGCGCGGCAAGCGTCAACGATGGCTGCCGCTGGTCGCGGCGCTGCAGGTGGCCAGCGACCTCCTGATCTCGACGGCGCTGGTCCATTTGACCGGCGGCACCGAGAGCGTGTTCAGCTTCATCTACCTTTTGGCCATCGTCGGCGCGTCGATGGTCCTGTCGGGTCCGGGCGCCCTAGTGGCGACAGGGGCAGCGGTAGCGCTCTATGCGGGGATGGTCTTCCTGCGACGCGCCGGCATCGTCTCCTCCTTCGGGCCGACCGTGGCCCTTCCGCTGCGTGAGGTCTCTCGTGTATTGACAGTGCACGCAGTCGCGTTCGTGACGACCGGCGCACTGGCGGCGCGGCTCGGGCATGACCTACGTCGAGCGAGCGAGCGCATCGCGTCGCAGGGCGTGCGGCTGACCGACCTGGCGAACCTCCACGAGGACGTGATCCGCTGCTTGACGTCAGGTCTAATCACCATCGACGAAGCCGGCGAGATCTCCACATTCAACGCGGCGGCCGCCGAGATTCTGGGCATCGAGCCCATTCGTGCGGTCGGTCGATCCGTCATGCAAATCGCTCCGGCGCTCGGCGAGATGCATCGCGCCGTCGGGCCGGCGATCGCAGTGCGACGCGCCGAGGTGCAGTACCTCGATCCCACCGGTACGACGCGCACGCTCGGTGTCTCGTTGTCGCCCATCGTCGACGCGCAGAAGCGACCCTTGGGCCGCATCATCAACTTCCAGGATCTGACCGAGCTCCGGCGGCTCGAAGAGGGGATGCGACGCGCCGAGCGCCTGGCCGCCATCGGCCGTCTGGCGGCTAGCATCGCCCACGAAATTCGAAATCCGTTGGCCGCGGTTTCGGGATCGGTCGAGCTCTTGGCGACCATGACCACTGGAGAAAACCAAAAATCGGAGCGCGCCGAGCTGCTGACCATCGTCGGCCGCGAGGTCTTGCGACTCAATCTGTTGGTCACCGGGCTGCTCGAGTTTGCCCGCCCGGCTCCCCCCGAGCTGCAGCCGATCGAGCTCGGCGCGGTCCTGACCGACCAGACGCGCGCTTTCGCGCAGGACAAGCTCCTGGGCGCCGCGCAGTTCAAGCTCCACACGGCCGCCGAGGTCTGGATCGAAGCCGACCCACATCAGCTGCGGCAGATCTTGTGGAACCTGTTCCGCAACGCGGCGGAAGCCTCGCCGCCCGACATGCCGATCGAGATCGAGGTCGACCAGCAGGGGGCGTTCGGTCGACTGCGCGTGCGCGATCGCGGCGCGGGCATCTCGAAGGAGAATCGCATTCACCTGTTCGAACCGTTCTTCTCGACGAAAAAGAGCGGCACCGGCCTGGGCCTCGCCACCATCCACCGCATCGTCGAGGAGCACCACGGGCGCATCGAAGTCGAATCCCCGCCCGACGGTGGCGCGGCCTTCATCGTCCTGTTGCCGCTGGCGTCAGAGGCGACCGGCGCCGCGTAGTCGGTGTGTTAATCGGATTAGTACGCTCGGTAGCGTTGGTAAAAATCGAACAGCCGACCGGCGTCCATGACTTCAACGCGAACCACGCCAAAGTAGATCGTGTCTCCGGCCTGAACCAGCACTGCGCCCTGCGTCGGAACCGTGCGCTCGTTCACCTTGGTTCCATTGTGCGAGTCGAGGTCGCTCAGATCGAATTGAACGTGGGAATCCGGCCGAACCAGGAAATGGGCATGCAGCTTCGACACGGACGGAGCGCGCAGCACGATGTCGCAGTTTCGCGCGCGGCC
>JBBQIO010000884.1:0-2045 GCA_038325015.1 Polyangia bacterium | reverse complement strand
CTGGAAGCGCGCAATGCGCACCGCTATCGCACCCGGGCAATATCCGATGGAGAGACCGAGATGACGATCAAGGTAGGCGATGCCGTCCCGAGCGCGACGCTGATCAAGGCGACCGACGCCGGACCGCAGCCGTTGTCGACCGAAGCCCTGTTCGCGGGGCGGACGGTCGCGCTGTTTTCGGTTCCCGGCGCGTTCACCCCTACCTGCTCGGCCAAGCATCTTCCCGGCTATATCTCGAACGCTGCCGCGATGAAGGCGGCCGGCGTCGACGAGATCGTGTGCATCTCGGTCAACGATGCCTTTGTCATGGGCGCGTGGGGCCAGAGCGCCGGGGCGGCCGACAAGGTGACGATGCTCGCCGACGGCAACGGCGACTTCGTCACAGCGCTCGGGCTGACGATGGACGGCAGCAAGTTCGGCATGGGGATGCGCGGCCAGCGCTTCTCGATGCTCGTCCGCAACGGCATCGTCGAGCAGCTGAATGTCGAGGACCCGGGCGCGTTCCACGTGTCGTCGGCCGAGCATATGATGGGCCAGCTGGCGTAGCAAGTCACAGCAGCCGGTCGGCGTGCCACTTGAGGTGGTCGCCGACGAAGCTGGCGATGAACCAGTAGCTGTGGTCGTACCCCGGCTGTCGGCGGAGCGTCAGCGGCTGTCCGGCGCGCGCGCACGCCGCCTCGAGCAGCTCAGGCTTGAGCTGGTCGACAAGGAACGGGTCGGCGTCGCCCTGATCGACGAGGATGCCGGGCAGACGGTGGCCTGCGTCGAGCAGGGCACAGGCATCATACGGCGCCCATGCAGCGCGGTCGGGGCCGAGGTAGCCCGTCAGCGCCTTGACGCCCCACGGACAATTCAACGGCGAAACGATCGGGGCGAGTGCCGAGACGCTGCGGAAGCGCTCGGGTTGGCGCAGTGCGAGGGTCAGGGCGCCGTGCCCGCCCATCGAATGTCCCATGATGCCTTGCGCCGCCATATCGGCAGGGAAGTCGGCCTCGATCAACGCGGGTAGCTCGTCGCTCAGATACGTCGCCATCCGGAAATTCGCCGCCCACGGGGGCTCGGTCGCGTCGACATAGAAGCCCGCGCCCTGACCGAAATCATACGCCGGTTCGTCGGGCACGTGCTCGCCGCGCGGCGAGGTGTCGGGCATGACCAGCATCAGGCCCCGTTCGGCGGCGACGCGCTGCGCCCCCGCCTTCTCGCTGAAGTTCGCCGGCGTGCACGTCAGCCCGGCGAGGAACCAGACGACGGGAAAGGGGCCGCCGCCGGGCGGCACGAATACCGAGAACGCCATGTCGCCCGCACACGCCGTCGACGCGTGGCGGTGGCTCGACTGGACGCCGCCGAAGCTCCGCGCCGACCCCAGCGTCGCGAGCGTCAGGCAGCCATCCGGTGCATCGCGCACAACTTGTTGCCGTCGGGATCGCGCAGATAGGCGAGGTATAGCGGACCGAACCCGCCCTGGCGAACGCCGGGCGCGTCTTCGATCGACTGGCCGCCATTGGCCGCGCCGGCGGCGTGCCACGCATCGGCGTCCGCCGGCGTTTTCATCGCGAAGCCGATCGTGGCGCCGTTGGCGTGACAAGCGGGCTCGCCGTCGATCGGCTTGGTCACGATGAAAATGCCGCCATCGTGCATGTAGATGAGTCGTCCCTTGTCGTCCTCGATCGCGGGCTTGCCGCCGACTGCGCCGAACAGGGCATTGTAGAAGGTGCGCGAACGCGCGAGGTCGTTGCTGCCGACCATCATGTGACTGAACATCTGACGTCTCCCCGGAACGCGCCGGGTCGCCGGTCGCGTGTGCGTCAGTCTAGCCGCCGCGCGCGTGTTGCGAAAGTCGTCGCGGTGAGAAGTCGACGATTACTGGATGGTTGCGAGCCGCGATCGCCGCCACCCGCGACGAGGTCGCGAGCCGCGAATCACGGCCAGCACGGGGACATGACTGTAGAAACTTAGGTCCTCCGCGCCACGGATGCGCCGCGCGACCATCTCGCCAACGAGCGCCGACGAAATTCCGAGCGCAAATCCGAGCGCGGCGGCAAGGC
>JBBQIO010000883.1:0-2052 GCA_038325015.1 Polyangia bacterium | reverse complement strand
TGGCCCTCCCGTCAATGCTAATGCTCGTCGGGTGTGCTCACATCGCGCGCCAGGCCGAGCCGCACTGTGGCACGCCTATCGTCGGCATCGAGTCGATCGCCCAGGCACAGCTCATCGTCCTCGGCGAGCAAAGGCGTCGGTGCGTGGCGTATCGAGCGGTTCGCCCGGCCGACCCAAAGACGGCTACGACGGCATCTATCAGCTCGGTGCAATAACCGCATCGCTGCCCGCCCGGGGAACAGCGCGGCGCTGATCAGGCACACGAAGCACAGGAACCTTCCCCGGATTAGAACGAGACGCGCAGGCCGACCGGCGAATCGGCGCTCGCTTGCAACGGATGTTTGGCCAGGGCGTGGCGGTCGACTGCCAACCAAACGATGCCCGCGATCAGCGCGGCGCCGCCGATGCCGAGCAGCGGAAAGCCGGTGTTGCGGTAGTCGCGTGCATCGGGGCTGCACTGGGCCGATTGCAACGACGGGCAGTTGCCGCGCGTCGACGACTCGCCATAGATTGCGAGCACCGCGCCGGTGGCGCCGACGAACAGACCACTGGCGATCAGCGCCCAGCTGCCAGGCCCTGAGCTCGTGCGCACGATCGGCGGATCGGCCCACGCCGGCGAGCCCACAGCGAGCAACAACACGCACGCCAGAGCGCGCAGGCTCAAGCCTCGTACGATGGAATGCGCCATGGCTCTCGGTGCGCCTCGGCTATCCACTGCTGAATCGCCGGCAGCGCGTAAATGGTGTCGACGTAGGCGCGCGCCCCAGCATCGAGCGCGACGCTGTAAAAATGAAAGCGCATCACGACTGGGGCGTACATCGCGTCGGCGATGCTGAAACGACCGAAGAGAAATGGCCCGTCCGTGCCAAAGCGTCGCTGGCACTGTTGCCAGATCGCAACGATACGCGCGATCTCGTCGGCGACATCCTGGGCGTAGGCCCGCGGCGCCGGCTCGCGACGGACGTTCATCGGCAGCGCGGTGCGCAGCGCGACAAAACCCGAATGCATCTCGGCGCTGACCGAGCGTGCGACCGCGCGCGCAGCCACGCCTTTGGGCCACAGTGCCGCGTCGGCAAATTGTTCGGCGAGATACTCCGCGATGGCCAACGAATCCCAGATCGACAGCTCGTCGACCTGCAGCGCAGGCACCTTTCCCGACGGCGAGTGCGGCAAAATGGCGGTTGTGCGCAGCCCGGCACCGGCCAGTGGAATCACCACCTCGTCGAACGGAATCGCGGCGTGACGCAAGAGCAGCCAGGCGCGCAGCGACCAGGACGAATAGGCTTTATTGCCAATGTAGAGCGTCGGTTTTGTCATGCGCCGAGTAGACTAACGCCATGCGCGCCTTCGTGGGTACTTCGGGCTACAACTACGACGAATGGAAGGGATTGTTTTATCCCGAGGCGCTGAGCAAGACCAAGCGGCTGTCGCACTACGCGCAGCACTTTGCCTCGGTCGAGATCAACTACACGTTCACCAACACGCCGTCGGAAAAGGCGCTGGCGAACTGGCTTTTACAGACCCCCGAGACGTTCCGTTTTTCACTCAAGGCGCCGCAGCAGATCACGCATCATCGGCGGCTGGTCGGCGTCACGCCACAGGTGCGCGCATTCGTGCGGCTGGCCGGAGCGCTGGGCCCAAGGCTGGCGCCGATCCTGTTTCAGCTGCCGCCCAATCTCAAAGCCGACCTGCCGCGTCTCAAGACGTTCTTGCGCCACTTTCGCAAGCATCAGCCGCAGCCGCGCGCGGCGTTCGAGTTTCGCCACGCGTCCTGGTTCAGCGACGATACTTACGCGCTCTTGCGCGATGCCGGCGTGGCGCTGTGCATTGCCGATACCGATGCTTTGACGACGCCACTGGTGGCCACGGCGGACTACGGCTACGTGCGTTTGCGGCGCCTCGACTACACCTAGAAGACGCTGGCCGGCTGGGCCGACCGCATCGGCAAGACCTTCGACGGCGACACGTTCATCTATTTCAAGCACGAGGACGGCGCGCTCGGGCCAGCGTTTGCGCAACAGCTGATGAAGCGCTTGGCGTCGAAGTAACCTG
>JBBQIO010000882.1:0-2052 GCA_038325015.1 Polyangia bacterium | reverse complement strand
GCTGCGCGAGCAAAGCCAAGCGCTCTTGGCCAAGCCCGACGAGCTGCGGCGGATCCTCGGCGACGGCGCGGCGACGGCGCGACGGCTGGCTGGCGAGACCATGCAGATCGTTCGTGAGCGCACGGGCCTGTACCATTCGTGAGCCGCTTTTAGCGCTGCTGCTCGCGCTTTCGGCGTGCGGCACCGAGACCGGATCGCCGGTCGGCGCGACGCGCGCGTTCATCGAGGCGGCGCAAATGGCGGATCGCGACCGTGCGTTCGCGCTGCTCGGGCCGTCAACCCGCGCACAGCTGGACGCGGCTGCAGTCAAGGCCAGCACGCTCTCTGGGCGACGTCGTCTGGCTCCGGTCGAAATGGCGGCGGTCGGTTGGTTTGCGCCGCGCTTCACCGCGGCCGACGTGCGCGAGCTGTCTCGCCACGGCAACCAGGCAACGGTCCAAGTGCTCGGCACGCACGGCGAGCGGCAAGAGGTGCAGTGCGTGCGCAGCGCCGCGGGCTGGCAGATCGAGCTTCCCGCGCAATGACCGGCGACACGTTCGTGACCGTCAAGATCATCGAGGCGGCCGACGAGACTCCGCGGGTGCGCCGGTTGCTGTTCGAGATGCCGCCCGAGCTCGCCCTCCATCACGTCCGGCCGGGTCAGCTCCTCCAGGTGAGGTCGGCGGCTGGGGATGCGGTCTATGCGCTCGGCAACCCGCCCGGCGATCTTCGCGGCGAGCTGCTCCTCAAACGCGGTCACGCCATGGCCGATGCGCTCGTTTCGTCGGCCATCAGTGGCGGCACGCTCGCCGTCGGGCGGCCGTTCGGCAGCGGCTTTCCCATCGAGCGCGCGCTCGATGACGATGCGCTGCTGTTCGCCGTCGGCTCGGCGATCGCGCCGATTAGGTCGGTGATCGAATGGCTGCTCGCCCGTCCGCGCACCGGTCGTCCGACGCTCTTTTATGGCGAACGCAGCGTTGACGATTTCGCCTACCGCGGCTCGATGGAGCGGTGGCGCGAGCACGGCGTCGAGGTCGTCCTGTGCAGCTCGCGCGGTGCGACCAGCGAGTCGCCACCGACGGGCGAGGCACGCGGCTACGTCCACGAGGTCGCGCGCTCGCATGCGCTGCACCGCATCGTGCCGGCGCGTACAGTGGCATTTCTGTGTGGGATGAAGGCGATGGTGGTGGCCGTTCAAGCCACGCTGAGCGAGGCCGGTCTGGCCGCCGATCGAATGTTCTTGAATTACTGAACTGAACGTCGTCGCGCCCAGCCAACCACGCACAGAGCGCCGAGCCAGAGCAGCATCGGCAGGGTCGCGCGCGTCCGCCGCCCGTCGAACGCACATCCGCCGGCATGCACGGCGTCGCTGATGCAATAGTCGCCGCCGCCCGCCGCGCCGCAATGGGTGCGCGCCGGGCAGGGCTGGACACTGCTGCACGCCGCGGTGCAGAAGCCTTGGTGTCCAGCGTTGGCGCACAAGCTCGATGTGCAATCGTCGTTGACCAGACAGGGCGCACCGACCGAGCCGAGCTCGTACTGTCCCGGGCCGACCGTCGATCCGCCGTTGCGCTCGGCGAGGTTGACGTAGGGCTGGATGAACGAGTCGGCATAGGCGTCGACCCGCACGTCGACCGTCGGTGTGGTGCATCCCTTGGTGCCGTACGAGGTCAGCCCGATGATGACCTCGCGGCCGTCGATGGTCATCAGCGCCGGACCGCCGGAGTCGCCTTCGCAGTCGTTGTGCTGCCCGTCTCCGATCGTGATGGTATCGGTTTCGATCTTGCTCAGCGTCGACGTGGTTTCATTGCGGGCGCCGGCGGTGTCGGCGTTGGTGTCGGTTCCCGTCGTCTCGCCATAGCCGACCAGGCGCACGGTCGAGCCAATCTGCGCCGCGGTCAGCGGCTGGTCGTTGAACGGCAGCGGCGCGACCGACGGGGCGGTTTTGAGCACCACGATGCCGAGGTCATTGGTGCCGAACACGTTCTTGCTGTAGGCCGGGTGCGGGTGGACCGAGGCCACCTTCGGCCCGCTGGTCAGGCCGAGCCCGTTGAGCCGCTGGTCGAGCAGCAC
>JBBQIO010000881.1:0-2054 GCA_038325015.1 Polyangia bacterium | reverse complement strand
CAGGCCTCCATCGCTGTCGGCGGCGAGCTGTCGAATGCGCGCCTGCTGGCTCGGCGATCGCGGCGTGCGCCACGTCGCGGCGGGGGCGCGGCACAGCACCGCCGCGGCAGCAGCGGCGACGTTCTGCTCCGCGGCGTGATCGAGAGCCGAAAGGAGTCCGGCCTCGGCAACGCGTGCGGCCTCCGGCGAAAGCGGCAACGTACCGTCGCTGCTGAGGGCCTCGGCGGCGGCGCGCCGAACCGTCGGGTCCTCCTTGGCGTCGTCGAGGACTCGCGTCAGCGTGGCGGTGTCGAGCGGCGTGATGCGGCCCAGCGCGCTCATGGCATAAATGATGTCGATGCGCACCGCCGGTCCCGACGACAGCAACGACGCCGCGTCGAGCGCCCCGACCAAGCTGCGCTGGCTGCGCCGGGCCAGGTCCAAAGGCACCTCGCGGCCCCACAGCCGGGTCGGCAAACTTTCTGAAATGGCCCGCAGCGCGCGCGCCGCTTCACCGGGAGCCAAGAGCTCCTTGGGCAGCGCCGTGGCCAGCTCCGGCAGGACCGTCCAGCCATCTTCGATGAGCCCGAGCGCGCGCCAGACTGCGCGGTGGATCTCGCGCACCGCCTCTGCGTGTGCATCGACACTGCGTTCGGCGCCCGGCTCGCAGAGCTGTAGGAGGCGCTCAGGTCCGAGGCGCGAGGCCAATCGTTCGAGCGCCACGTCGTCGCTGTGGCGCACGCACTCGGCGAGCTGATTGGTCTCCGGCAGGTGCACGTCGTTGCTGCGCGGGGTGGCCGTCGCTGCGCTGGGCAGCAGCGCGAGTAGAGCCAGGGCCCAAGGGGATCGATGGTGGCGCACGACAGATCGAAGCATGGCTCACGGTCGTCCGATTGCAGCTGCTCCGTCAAACTTCTGCCAAAAAAGTTGACGCCTCTCCATCCGTTCAGTAGGGTTTCATTTGTTCAGTGGAGGGTGACAATGCGCAGTGTCGGTCAAAGCGGTTCCGGGCTCAGAGGCCAAAGAGCCAGTCGCAACGACGCATCGGTTCGCATCGACGTCGTCAAAGAGCCGCTCACCGATCGCCAGCGCGCGGTGCTCGACTACATCGGTGGGTCGATTGAGCAGCGCGGCTACCCGCCGACGATGCGTGAAATCGGCGAGCACATGGGGATCCGTTCGACCAACGGCGTCAACGATCATCTCAAGGCGCTGGAGAAAAAAGGGTACCTGGAGCGCGAGGATCTGAAGTCGCGCGCGCTCCGGCCGATCTCTTTGGAGGGCGCTGGGCCGACCGGAAATGTCGTCGAGGTGCCGATCCTCGGGCGAGTCGCGGCGGGCGAGCCGATCCTGGCCGTCGAGCAGGCCGAGGACACGGTCAAGGTCGACCGCTTTTTTCTCGGGGCGCATAAAGAGGTGTTCGCGCTCAAGGTCAAGGGCGATTCGATGATCGACGCCGGCATCTTCGACGGCGATTTCATCTTCGTCAAAAAGCAACTGACCGCGCACCGCGGCGACATCGTGGTCGCGATGATCAACGACGAGGCGACGGTGAAGTATTTTCATCCTGAGCCGGAGAACGAGCAGATCGTATTCAAGCCGGCAAACAGCCGCATGCAGCCGATCATCGTGCGTAAACGCGACTGGAAGAGCGTCAATCTGCTCGGGCTGGTAGTCGGGGTTTACCGCCGCCTCTGAGCCAGTTGTGAGCGCCATCCAGTCGCGAGATCAGCAACCGTCGATCCCGCACGCGGCGCCTTCGGGCGCGCTCAGCTTTTCCGGAGCTTCGGCCCACGCTTTTTGCAGCGCTTCAAGAAGAACCTCGGGGGACTGCGCACCGGACACGCCGTAGCGCCCGATCACGAAGAAGGGCACGCCGTGAATGCCAAGCGCGGCCGCGCGAGCTTCGTCGGCGCGAACCTCGGCGGCAAAGCGCTCGCTCGACAGCACCGCCCGCGACGCGTCAGCCTCGATGCCCACCTCGGCGGCCAAGCGAATCAGCGCCTCGTGATCGCCCATCGATTCGCCGTCGCTCATGTAGGCGGTTAGGAGCCGCTCTTTGAGCGTGCCGCCGT
>JBBQIO010000880.1:0-2056 GCA_038325015.1 Polyangia bacterium | reverse complement strand
GCGCTCGGACAGACGGCGACTGGGCACGAAAATGAGCACGGTTTTGTGCGTTTGCAGGAGCTCCGAGATGCGCGCGTATACGTCACGCCAAGCGGTGCGGCTGGCCACCGCGCTCAGCGTCTCTTGCGGCACTTCGACGGCCAGATCGAGCGGCCGACGCCGACCGCAGTCGACCACGCGGCAGGGCAGCGCGCGCCCCTCTTGATCGCCGCCGACGAGAAAATGGGCGACGCGATCGGCAGGATCGACGGTCGCCGACAGCCCGACGCGCACTGGGCGGCTCGGCCTGCCCCACAATTCACCTGAGGCGCTGGCCTGCTGCTCGGCGACCAGAGCATCGAGTCGTTCGAGCGAGAGCGACAGATGCGCGCCCCGCTTTTGCCCGGCCAAGGCGTGAATCTCGTCGACAATCACCGTCTCGACGCCGCCCAAGATCGACTGCCCGCCGGCGGAGGTCAGTAGTAGATAGAGCGATTCGGGCGTGGTGATGAGCACGTGCGGCGGATGGCGTAGGATGCGGGCGCGCTCCGCCGGCGTCGTGTCGCCCGAGCGGACCGCCGTCCGGATCGGCGGCAGTAAGCGCCCCAGCGACGGCGCGTGCGCCTCGATCTCGCGCAGCGGCTGCTCCAAATTGCGGGCCACGTCGGCCGACAGCGCCTTGAGCGGCGACACATAGAGGATGCGCACACGCTCATCGAGCGCCCCGGCGCAGGCGCGACGAACCAGCGCGTCGATGCCGGACAAAAAGGCCGCCAGCGTCTTGCCCGACCCGGTGGGCGCCATGATCAGTGTGTCGCGACCGGCGCCGATCTCGCTCCAGCCGCGCGTCTGCGCCTCGGTCGGCGCCTCGAAGCGGCCGCGAAACCACGACGCGACGATGGGGTGAAAGCCGTCCAGCACGTCGGGTTGCATCGTCACGGGATATTAACTGATAATCCGCGCAGTAGTCACGCGACAAGCGCTCCCGGCCACGCCGGCGCGGCGTATGCTCGCCCGTCCAGCTTTCTCCTCTTACTCGTAGGTCGATGAATCAGGAGTCCTTCATGTCCACGTCGCGCGCGCTGTGGGATCGCTACCGGCAGTTTCTCTGTGTCAGCCCGTCGATTGGGCTGACGCTCGACATCAGCCGCATGCGCTTTTCCGACGATTTTTTGACCTCGATGGAGCCGGCGATGCAAAAGGCGTTCGCCGCCATGGATGCGCTCGAAGGCGGCGCGATCGCCAACCCGGATGAAGACCGCCGCGTCGGCCACTACTGGCTGCGCGACGCCGGCCGCGCCCCGATGGAGCTGCGCACCGAGATTCGCCAGGTCGTGGCCCAGGTCGAAGCGCTCGCCCAGGCGGTGCACACCGGCAAGCTGGCCGGCCACGGCGGCGCGTTCACCGACCTGTTGGTCATCGGCATCGGTGGCTCGGCGCTCGGGCCCGAGCTGGTGGCCGACGCGCTCGGCACCAACCACGACAAGCTCAAGCCGCACTTTTTC
This sequence comes from Polyangia bacterium, assembly GCA_038325015.1. GTDB lineage: Bacteria > Myxococcota_A > Polyangia > Palsa-1104 > Palsa-1104 > JBBQIO01. Next base: position 572 of record JBBQIO010000880.1, on the reverse strand, counting down.
GACAACACCGATCCCGATGGCATGGATCGCGTGCTCGGCGCGCTGCACGGACGCCTGGGCACCACGCTGACCGTGGTCATCTCCAAATCGGGGGGAACCAAAGAGACGCGCAACGGCATGCTCGAAGCCAAGGCGGCCTACCAGACGGCCGGGCTCGATTTTGGCCGCCACGCCGTCGCGGTGACGGGCGACGGCTCGGAGCTCGACAAGGTGGCGCTGGCCGGAAAGTGGCTGGCGCGCTTTCCGATGTGGGACTGGATCGGCGGACGCACCTCGGAGCTGTCGGCGGTCGGCCTGGTGCCGGCCGCACTGCAGGGCATCGCCATCGAAGAAATGCTGACCGGCGCGCGCGACTGCGACGAGCTGACGCGGGTCCACGACACGAAGCGGAATCCAGCGGCGTTGTTGGCCCTCATGTGGCATTTCGCGACTGACGGTAAAGGCAACAAAGACATGGTTATTTTGCCTTACAAGGACCGTCTACTTTTATTCTCACGCTTCCTCCAAGAGCTGGTCATGGAGTCGCTGGGCAAGGAAAAAGATCTCGACGGCAAGGTCGTGCACCAGGGCAT
>JBBQIO010000879.1:0-2059 GCA_038325015.1 Polyangia bacterium | reverse complement strand
GGTTGGCGGCTCGACTCGCGTCAGTGGGGCCACGGCTACGCCACCGAGGCGGCACGCGCCGCGCTCGCGTTCGGATTTGAGCAGCTCGGGCTGCAGGAGATCGTGTCCTTCACGGTACCGGCCAATGCGCGATCGTGGCGTGTGATGGAGCGCATCGGCATGACCCGCGACCCTGGAGATGACTTCGACCATCCGTTCTTTCCGTCCGGTCACGCCCTGAGCCGCCACGTGCTTTATCGACTGCCGCGATAGGAGTGGTAACGTTTGTCAAGGCCGTGGCGATGTCGTCCAAGACTCCCGAGACCAAGGACTCGATCGACATCGTCGGTGATCGGCAGCAGCTCCTGTCGATCGGCATGGTCGCGGTGTTCGCCGCCTGCGTGATCTTCGGTGCTCTCCGATTGATCGTCGCCATGACCAGCGGGCGCGCGACCCCGTGGTGGGGCAATGCCACCGGGGCCGTCGTCATCGCCGCGCTCTATGTTTGGTACCGCCGGGATCCGCTGCGCCGCTCGAGCGTCGGCGTGCATGGTACTGCGCTGACCGCGACGGTGGCGCTGCTGGTGCCGGCGGCCTATGGACTCGGCTCGTCCAAGTGGTGGCTGGCGCTGGTGGGCTTCGCGGTGATGCTGATGGGCCGGCGCGCTGAAGCCGTTTTCTGGGGCGTGGCCACGCTGATCTTGATTCCGCTCACCGCGCTCGTTGAGCCGCGCATCGTCGTCGCCAATGCCATCGGCGAGCCGGCGATCGAGCGGGCCATGGCTGGCCTGTTCTTTGTCGCGCTCCTGCTCGGCATCACCTGGGCGTTTCGTCGCGTCGCCGAGCAGCGCGCCATGGCGCTGACGCAGATGTCCGAATCGCTGACCCGCGCCAACCGCGTCAAGACGCGCTTCTTGGCGCACATGAGCCACGAGGTGCGGACGCCGCTCCACGGCATGATCGCGATGACCGATTTGGCGCTCAAGGGCAGCCTGCCCAAGGTGGCACGCGAGCAGATCGAGACCGCGCAGCAGTCGGCTCATATCTTGGTGGGCCTGCTCAACAATATTCTCGACGTCACCCGGGCTGAGGCCGACGCAATCGAGCTCGAGCACAAAGCATTCTCGCTGCACAACGCGCTGGCCGAGGTGTTGCGGCCATTGGCCGGGCAGGCGCGCGCTGCTGGTCTCGGATTCTCGGCGCAGGCCGCCGCCGGATTGATCGAAGAGCGGGTTGGGGATCGCATGCGGGTCATGCAGATCGTGCTCAACCTGGTGGCCAACGCGCTCAAGTTCACGCGCATCGGTTGCATCTCGGTCAGCGTGCGCGGCGGCAGCGACGACAGCGTCGAGATCGAGGTCAGCGACACCGGCGGCGGGGTGGTCGCCAACAAGCTCAGCGCCATCTTCGAGCCGTTCGCGCAGAGCTCGGCGGCGGATGCTCAAATTCAGGGTGGGGCGGGGTTGGGCCTGGCGATCGTCAAAGACCTGACGCGTCGGATGGAGGGCAACATCGACGTCGAGAGTACCGTGGGCGTGGGCTCGCGCTTCACCGCGCGGCTCAAGCTGCCCTGTAAAGAGCCCAACGGCGCGGCCGGTCCGGTCGAGATTCTCGCCATTGCGCCGCCGAGCTCGCCGGGGTCGTCAAAGGCGTCGCGCGGTCTCACAATTTTGGTCTGCGAAGACAACGAAATGGTGCAGAAGGTCTTTCGCTTCACACTGACCCGACTCGGTCACAAGGTCACGCTCGTCGACGACGGCGCGCAGGCGTGGGAGCTTTTGACCCGGCAGCACTTCGACCTGGTGCTGACCGACGTCGACATGCCGGGGCTGAGCGGCATCGAGCTGACGCGCCGCCTGCGTCGGCGGGAGCGCGAGACCGGCGGGCACATGCCGGTGGTGGCCGCGACCGGACACGCCGGCAAAGAGGACGAGGAGCGCGTGCTGGCCGCCGGAGCGGACGCATTTTTGGCCAAGCCGTTCGACCTGACGGCGCTGTCAACGGCCCTAGCTCGGGCCCTGGGCAACGACACCAACAGCGCGCAGTCGACGGGACACGAAGCGTCGTGATAGAGCATTCG
>JBBQIO010000878.1:0-2060 GCA_038325015.1 Polyangia bacterium | reverse complement strand
CTGCCGCGACAGCGACGACACCAGCGTCTCGTAGCTGACCTGACCGGCTTCGCCGGACTGTTTGCGCGCTTCGGCGAATTTTTGATGGAGCGCGCGCAGCTCCTGTTCGCTCATGCCGGCGACGGTCGGTCTCGGTGGCGTCGGTGGGGCGGGTGGCGAAGGACGAGCCGCGCCGGGAGTCGGCGGCGGCGGACCTCGCATCGCGGCTTCAGGGATCGGAGGCGGAGAGGCTACCGCTCGCTGCGTCGGTGCCAGGATCTCTTTGGGCAGCTCGCGCCCCATGCGCTCGGCCGATCGCTTGGCCTTTTGAATGTGCCGCGCGTACGTCCCATTCTCGATTTCGCGCAGCGAACGATTCCAGTACGTGATGTAGATGTTCCACTTCTGCAGCATGGTCTGGAAGCGGAAGCGCAGGCCGGTGTTGCGGATGTACTGCTGCTGTAGAAGCAGCATCGCGCGCGTGACCTCTTTGCGCGCGACCAGCGGCTCCATCTTTTCGATGCCCATGAAGTACTGTTCGTAGAGCTGTTTGACGCGCTCGATCTTGATCGAGAGATCGTGCAGCACCTCGTTGAGGTCCGGCGTCGGTGCGTCGCTACGGTCCGTCACATCGTAACGTTAACACGGCGTCCGAAGCGATATGCTCTTGGCCACCGTGGCGCCCTTCTCAGTTCAGCAGCATCTGGAGCATTCATTGGCGCCGCACTACGCCGCGTTGCGCGCGCTGCCGGATCGACGCGCGCTGTTACAAAGCGTGCTCTACCCAACCATTCGCGACGAGCTCGATCGCGTGCTCGGTGGGTTGGAGGTGGCTCAGCACAGAAGCGCGCGCGCCCGCTCGCGCCACGGCCTGCGCGTGCTGGCGTGGAACATTCAGCGCGGCGCCCAGCTCGACCGGTTGCGAGGCGCGCTTGCCAACGATCCGAGCCTGGCCGCCGATGTGATCCTGTTGAGCGAGGTCGACCTCGGCATGGGGCGCTCCGGCAATCGCCACGTGGCGCGCGAATTGGCCGAGGCCCTCGGCATGAGCTACGTGTTCGGCGTCTCCTATCTGGTGCTCGGCGACGACGTCGGCGAAAACCCCGATGGCGTCGCCAACGCGCAGGCGCTGGCAGGGTGCGCGGTGCTGTCGCGTCTGCCCATCACAGCAGCTGCGAACGTCGATCTGCCCGAGCTGCGCGACAAATTTCGCGGGCGCGAAAAGCGCCTGGGGAAAAAGCGCGCGTTGGCCATCGAAGTAATGACCGCCGAAGGACCACTGCCGATTGGCGGCTGCCACCTCGATTCCAATGCGTCGCCGAGACAGCGTGCCGAGCAGCTAGCCGCGCTCATCGACCGACTGCCACCCGGCCCGGCGCTCATCGGCGGGGACCTCAACACGTCGACCTATGACGCTTCGTCGACGGCGGCGCTGGCCCGCGACCTGGTGCACAAGCTCGTCGCGACCGGCTTCTCCGCGACCATCGCCGGCTACATGACGCCGGGAAAAGTCTACGAGCGCCCGCTCTTCGAGCTGCTGGCGGAGCGCGGCTTTACTGTCGACGCGTTCAACAATCGCGCGGTCGGTACGTTTTTTTACGACCTCCGCAACCGCACCACGATCGAAAAGGTGCGCAACCGTGTCGGCGCCCCGTTGACGTGGCTGGTGCAGCGGCTGCTCCGTCCGTGGAATGGCGTGGTGCCGGCGCGGCTCGATTGGTTCGCCGGCCGCGATCTCGACGTGCGGCGCGCGTTCGTCGCCGAGGCCGCCCGCGGACCCGACGAGCCGCCGCTGTCGGACCATTCCGCCGTCGGAGTCGAGCTGGCATGAAGCGCCAGTGATGGGATAAAGTGCGACGCGGATGAGTATCGGAAAAGGCGCAACACTCGGCTTCATGATCGCGCTCGCCGTGGCGGCGCCCTCCGCGCGCGGCGAGGAGCAGCGTGCGACGGTCATTCCCGTGCAGCTGACTGGAGCGTTCGCCAACCGCAACGACCTGCGACGCCAGATCACGGCGGCGCTCGCGGACGTGGCGCGCGCCAACGGCATCCATATGCTGGGAGACGACGTGCTGGCCCCA
>JBBQIO010000877.1:0-2061 GCA_038325015.1 Polyangia bacterium | reverse complement strand
GCGCTTGGGGCCAGTCGGTCGCGACGCGGGTCGCGCCGGCGCGCGCGGGGCCGCAGACCGGGACGAGGTTGTGCGAGCCGGGCCGGGTCGCTCCGGTCCAGCGGTGGCGCTAGTCGTTGTCGGGGCCGGCGCGCCTCTGGTTGCCTTGGCGTGGGCGTGAGCCCTCGTCACGCGCGGTCCGTCGCTCCAGCTGCGCAGCCCGGGCGACGGTGCTGGTGCGGGTGCCAGCGCCGCATTCATCGGGGCGCGCGTGATGCGAATCTGCGGGCCGCGCTTCTCGAGCACCGCGGCGCGCACGGCGAACTCGTCGGCCACACGGGCATCGATCTCGACGTGCGTCGCGTCGCGCCCGACGCGGATACTGCCCACCTCTTTGCGCGTGATCCCGCCGCGCTGACAGATCAGCGGCAAGATCCAGCCCGGCTCGGCGCGCTCGCGCAAACCGGCGCTGAGTTCGAACAGCACCCAGCTGCCGCCGGTGCGCGGCGCCGGGACGTACGACGACGATGATGACGACGACGACGGCTCTCGCTTGCTGCGCGCCGGCGTCAGGTCGACCGGCGTCAACACATCGCCCGGCGGCCGCTCGGCATAGAGGCGCTGCACCAGAGCCGCCACGACGTCGAGGGGCGGATGCGTCGTGATGAGCTCCGCCGCCAGGGCGGTCACCGTTGGATCGACACCGGCTTTCGCCGCGGCCTCGATCGCGCCAGTCACCTGCGCCGAGACGCGCGCACTGTTTTTTTCGGCCACCTCGGCGGCGTTCGGTGGCGCCGACCAGTTGAGCGGCATCCGCGCCTCGGCCAGGAGGCGCTCCGCTTTGCGCCGCTCGGCGACTTCGACGATGAGGACGCTGGTGCCCTTTTTTCCGGCGCGTCCGGTGCGGCCGGAGCGGTGCGTGAGCGACTCGGCATTTTCCGGCAAGTCGGCGTGTGCCACCAGCGCGACCTCGGGCAGGTCGAGACCGCGCGCGGCGACGTTGGTGGCGACCAGCACCTGGGCACGGCCCGAGCGCAGCGCATCGAGCGCCGATGAGCGATCGGCTTGAGCGCGATCGCCGGCGATGGCCGCGACGGAAAAGCCGCGTTTGCTGAGCTGTCGTTCCAGTGTGGTCACCGTGTCGCGCGTGCGGCAAAAGACGATGCTGCGCTCGTCCTCGTAGAGCCGCAGGATGTTGCTGAGTGCCGCCAGCCGCTCGCCGCGCGCGACCAGATAGGCCACGTGGCGGATGTCGTCGTGCGCCGCGGCCCGCTTGCCGGTGCTGCCCCGGGGATCGATGCGCTGCGCCTTCTTCTGGTAGCGCTCGGCGAGGGCGCGAATCGCCTCGGGCAGCGTGGCCGAGAAGAGCAGGGTGCGGCGCTCGGCGGGCGCGGCCTGAAGCAGGGTCTCCAAGGATTCACGAAATCCCAGGTCGAGCATCTCGTCGGCCTCGTCAAGCACGACGACTTCGACGCCGCTGAGATCCAGGCTCTTGCGCTCGATGAGATCGACCAGGCGGCCAGGAGTACCGACCACCACGTCGACGCCGCGCTTGAGATTGCGTGCGTCGTTGCGCAAGTCCGTGCCGCCGGTGCAGGAGATGACACGAACCTTGCTCTTGTCGAGCAGCCAGCCGAGTTCGCGCTGCACCTGCGTCGCTAGCTCACGGGTCGGTGCGACCACCAGCGCGCGCGGCTTGCCATGCGGTGACAGCGTCAAGATCTCGTCGGCGCCGAGCAGCAGCTTGCCGATGATCAGGCCGAAGGCGACCGTCTTGCCCGAACCGGTTTGCGACGACACCAGCAGATCGCCCTCGGGTGCACCGAGCACGGCGGCCTGTACCCCGGTTGGCTGCTCGTACCCGCGTTCGGCCAGCGCCCGCGCCAGCGTCGGGTGGGCACCGAGGGCCAAGAAATCCAGCACGGGAGGCGTCGTCGACATGGGCGGCTTGATAGCACGAAGCGCGGGATCGGTGCCTCTGTGCCTCTTTGCCTCGGCCCTCCTTTATTGTCATTTAATAATTGATTTTGTAATACAACAAAGTACAATTCAATTCAACACGCGGGAGACAGCCCGCCAACC
>JBBQIO010000876.1:0-2065 GCA_038325015.1 Polyangia bacterium | reverse complement strand
CATGATCGGCCGCACCTCGACCGAGCCGCCAAACTCGAAGACGGGGCAACCTTTGGACAGCTCCGCGGCGTGCGCCAGATCCTGGGCCTCGACGATGCTGTAGCCGCCGACCAGATCTTTTTCGGCGAACGGACCGTCGGTGACGCTTTTTGTGTTGCTGACCAACTTGCCGGTCTTTTCCAGCGGATGGCCGGCCGCCTTGAGGTGGGCCTTGGTGGTCAGCTCCTTCATCCAGACCCTCCAGCGCTCCATCTGCGCTTGCATTTCGGCCGGGGTGCGCTGCTGGTCGGGTCCGTTGCGGTACAAATAAACGAATTCACTCATGGTCGTCTCCTTGGGAGCCGTTTTAAGCCGCGCTCCATGACGGTACGACGCGCAGCTCCGCGGCAGCCGGACATTTTTTTTGGGGTCGGGGAAGATCCTCGGGCCTGGCGGCGTAGACTCGCACATGACCCAAGAGCCGCACGACGCCCATTGGCTGACTCGCCTGGACCTCCGGCCGCTCGGCCTGATCGCCCTGGCGCTCTCGTTCGTAATCTGCACCGGCCTCGCCGCCGGCACCTGGAAGAGCGTTCGCGTCAAGCCGCCGCAGCGCAAGCTGCGAGTGACGGGCTCGGCCAAAAAGCGCATCGTTTCGGACCGCATCGACTGGGTGACCACCGTTGCGGCGCACGCCGCCGACCGCACAACCGCCTACAAGCAGCTCCGCGTCGGGGTGGACAAAGCCGTTGTATTCTTGAAGAAGCAGGGTATCCAGCCCGGCGAAATCGAGCCCCAGTCAGCGACTTTCAAAGAGGTTTTCGAGACGCAGTACATCGGCATCGGCAAGGACCGCATCGAAAAGCAGATCTCCAAAGGGTTCGACACCGAGGAGGCGATTCACGTCGGATCGAGCGACGTGCCGCGAATCGAAAAGGCGTCGCGCGAGATCACGGCGCTGCTCGAAGAGGGAGTGTCGATCACCTCGGCCGAGCCGGCCTACTACTACACGAAACTGGGCGAGCTGAAGATCGAGATGCTGGCCGCGGCCGGGCAGGACGCGCGCTCGCGGGCCGACAATATCTTGAAGTCGACGGGCGGCGCGGCGATCGGCAAGCTCTTGACGGCGGACATGGGGATCATCAACGTCAATCCGGCCAACTCGACGGAGACCTCCGAAGAGGGCAACAACGACACCTCGTCGCGCGACAAGGACATCATCACCATCATCCACGCCGAGTTCGAGCTGGAGTAGCCTGCCGTACCAATGTGGCGCAATGCGACGGCTGCCGACGACGATGCCATTGTCGAGCGATGCCTGCAGCTCAATCTCGAAGATCCCGGCCCGCAGCCGATGGCTGCCGCGACGATCCGGCGCACGCTGGCGGGCTTGCGGCACGAGCCGTGGCGCGGGCGCGCGGTCGTCCTCGATCTCGCCGCGACCGTCGTCGGATATGCGCTGTTGATCTCTTTTTGGTCGAACGAAGCGGGCGGCGAGCTGTGCACGGTCGATGAGCTATTCGTCGATACGCCCCATCGCGGGCAGGCCCACGGCACCCGGCTGTTCGAGCTCTTGGCAGGACCGTCGGCGCTGTGGCCGCCAGAGGCGGTCGCGCTCTCGTTGGAGGTGACGCCCAGCAATCATCGCGCGCTGGCGCTGTACAAGCGCCTCGGCTTCGTGACCGGCAATCGGCTGATGCGTCGGCCGCGGCCGCGAGCCGGCTAGCTGCGCCGGCGTCCGGCTTCGGGCATCACCACCCATTTTTCGGCCCACGCTCCGAGCGCATCGAGCACCGGCGCCAACGCGCGGCCGCGGTCGGTCAGCGCATACGCGACGCGCACCGGCGGATCGGGCGCCACATAACGATCGACGATGCCGGCCTCTTCGAGCTGCTTGAGCCGCACGGACAGCATGCGATCCGAGAGCACTTCGATGCGGTCGCGCAGCTCGGAGAAGCGCAGCGACTCGGTCAACAGCTGCTGCACGATGAGCGCCGTCCAGCGCCGGCCGACCAACTCGACGGCGCACTGAAATCGCGGGCACAGCTGCTCGCTGTAGCGAATGCCCTTGGGCTTCGCTCGCCCC
>JBBQIO010000875.1:0-2067 GCA_038325015.1 Polyangia bacterium | reverse complement strand
GAACGACCACAGCGCCGACGTGCGCCGCCGTTCGAGTGAGCCAGTGAGCACCAGCCCCTCGGTCAATTCACCGTCGAACGTGGGCACGCGCTGTTGTGCAGTGAAGGTCCCGCGCGACCATAGCGAGACCGCCGCCGTGTCGCCGCCGGCGATCTCTACCGGATCGCCACCGAGAAATTGCACCGCGACGCGCTGATTCCGGTCGACCAGCTCAAGCACGCCGCAAAATCGCAAAGCGCCGAGCGCGGCGTACACACCGCGGACTCCGTACTCTTCGAGAGAGCCGCTCCAAGAGAAGCCGCGCGGGTCGTCGCTCATGCTCGAACCCGCAGCCTAACACCGAGTTGTCGATTCACACACCACAGCGCTGTGGTGTCCCGCGATCGTTGCGTCGTAGCGCAGCGCGTCGTGTCTCGTGTCGCACATTCCTGCAGCGTTTGCTTGCTTGGTCTGTCCAAGCTGCGTATAAAACCGGCAGCGCGGAACGATCCGCGAATCCCTAGAACCCGAGACGAGAGGGTATCCATGAAGTGTCGTTCCTTCCTTAGCTTTAGCGCAGCCGGACTCCTTATGGCCGGCACCTTTGCCGCATGTGGCGGCAGCGGCGGCCCTGGCGGCACCACCGGCGGCGGTACCTGCACCACGCCATCGACGGCCAACCCGACCTCGGTTTTCGCCGACAGCACCATCGCGACGAGCACGATGGTCGTACAACCCAGCCCGTCGCCGGCGACGATGGTGATCGGCCAGCAGGGCGATATCGAAGCCCCCTGCCTCCAGGGCGATTTCGACTTCGCGTTCTTCAACACCAGCGCCAACAAGGCCAACGCGCTCGGCAGGCTGCTCGCGCTCTTGGTAACACTCGACACAAAGTCTGACGTCACGACCGCCGGAATTTGCCCGGACGGCAAGAAACCATCGCTCATCCAGGGTGCGATCAACCAGTCGATCAACGGCGGCAAGCTCGCCCTGAAGATGACGCTGACCTCGAAGGACTCGACCTATACGAGCGACACCTGCGCCGGCCTCGTCGTGCAGGGCGCCATGGGATCGCCGCCGGTCGGCGGCGGCGCCGCCACCAACCTGACCGGCTCGATCTCGGGCGGCACGTTCACCTCCTCATCGCCGGCCTCGGGTGACGTTCAGCTGACCATCGGTCTGCCGCTGCTTCCGGGCGCGGCGCCGATCGCGCTACCGCTGCACGCCGTGCAGATCACCTTCAAGCCGGGCACGGGCAACGCGAAGTTCACCGGCCAGATCAACGGCGCGCTCACCGTCACCGACCTCAAGACCAGCCTGATTCCGGCGCTGCTGGGCCTCATCCACGGTCTGTCGGCCGGCACGCTGGCGACCGTCCTGCCGATCCTCGACGTGGGCAACAACGGCACCGCCACCTGCGCGCCTCCCGGCGCGGGTCTGTGCACCGCGGGCACGATGGCCTGCGCTGATCCCGATGGCACCTGCCAATACGCGGGCGACGGCACGGTCGGCGAGTGCGAAGTTCTGTGCAGCGAAGTCGGCAATTTGCTCGTCCCGGACATCGAGATCTACGCGCCCGGCACCACGACGTACGGCCCGGTCACCACTCCAGTGAAGGCGAACCTCGACTCGCTGTCGATCGGCGTCGGCTTCTCCGCGCAATAGCTCGACCCGCCTCACTCCGCAGCTCGTAAGACTCCTTCACCTTCCCCAATCGACCACCCATGCCGGCCCGTGCTAACGGGCCGCATGTCTTTGCGCAACTCCTCGTGACACCCAGCGCTGCCCGCCGTCGCCCGATCGCTCTGGGTCGGCATCGGTTTGACCGCCAGCTCGGCGACGTTCTGACGGGTTAAAACGTCGGCGACTCTTTGAGAATGCGCTTGGAAATCACGATCCGTTGAATCTGCCCCGTGCCCTCGAAGATGTCGAAGACCTTGATGTCGCGATACCATTTCTCGACGAACTGATGGTTTTCCAGCCCGTGTGCGCCCATCACTTGCACAGCATTGCGGCACACCCGCATCGCCGCGCGCGCCGCATACGCCTTGGCCATCGATGCCTCTTTGGCGTTGGGCAGCCCCTCGT
>JBBQIO010000874.1:0-2070 GCA_038325015.1 Polyangia bacterium | reverse complement strand
CCTTGGCCTCGGTCTTCCATTCGAGATCGACCAGCTCATAGCCATGGCTGGCGATGACGGGGTCACATGCGGCGCTGACTTTGTCGAGATCGACGGGCTTCATTCGTTTTACGCGGTTCGTCCTTTGGACTTTTTAGTGACGCGGCGGTTCGGTATGCGGCAGAAGAGTTGCGCCCAAAAAAAAAGCGGGCCGGAAGCCCACTTTTAGTGATGCCACTAAAAAGGTCCGGGAGAGCTACCACGAACCCTCAAGAGGCGCAATAGTTTTGGCAGTACTGAGCAATACACTTTGCAGATCGCCTAACTGGCGCGCTTCGGGTCGAGCTGGGCGATGTTGAGGACTTCCAGGTAGTGGCGGTCCGCATAGTAGGACAGGGCGTCGAGGGCGTCTTTGAATTCGCCTTCGTCGATGTTTTCGGTCGGCAGTTCGACCGTCAGGACCACGTCGGAATCGTCGTCGATGGCAAATTTCGCCATGTTGATCTCGCGATTGAGCTTCAGAAGATGACGGTACAGCGCGAGCGCCTGCGGCTCATGCTTGGGCGCGACGACGAACGGGACGATGGTGAAAAAGATCCAGTTGTCGGTCAGGCGCACGAAAAAGCGGAAGGAGTTGACGTCGCCGCGGAAACCCGAGCGCCAGGTGTGGTCGTCGACTCGCTCGTAGGGCCAACCATCCTTGGCCAAGATCTCTTCGACGGTGGTTCCGGTGAGCACGCGGCAGGCTCTTAGCGGGGGCGCCAAGGCTTGTCAAGCGTGCGCAGTGGTCGGCGCAGTGTTAAACGAAGGGCATGGCCAAGCTGGCGGGTGTGGTGCAGATGACGTCGGGCGATTCGGTGGCGCGCAACTTGGAACGCGCGGCCGAGCTGGTCAAAGAGGCGGTCCGGCGCGGCGCCGAGCTCGTGGTTCTACCCGAGAATTTTGCCTTTCTTTCCGATGCCAGCGACGCGGCTGCCGAGCGGCTGCGCATCGCCGAGCATGTCCTCGTCGGCAAAAGTGGCGACCGACCGATTGTCGCGGCGATGAGCGCGCTGGCCAAACAGCTGGCCGTGCCCCTGGTCCTCGGCGGCATGGCCGAGCGGGTCGAGGGCGAAAGTGCAACCAAGGTGCACAACAGCTGTGTCTACCTGGACGCCGCTGGCCAGGTGACGGCGGTCTACCGCAAGATTCATCTCTTCGACGTCGACGTGCCCGACGGGGTGCGCTATCGCGAGTCCGACGGGGTAGGGCCGGGCGATAAGACCGTCACCGTCGAGACGCCGCTCGGCGTTCTGGGGCTGTCGGTCTGTTACGACGTGCGCTTTCCCGAGCTCTATCGCGAGCTGTCGGCCAAGGGCGCACGGCTACTGACGGTGCCGGCTGCATTCACGCTGCACACCGGACGCGACCACTGGCACCTCTTGTTGCGCGCACGCGCCGTCGAGAACTTGTGCTACGTGCTGGCCGCCGCGCAATACGGCAAGCACGGCAAGCGGACGACCTATGGGCATGCGCTGATCTGCGATCCGTGGGGCCAGGTACTGGCTGAAGTGGGAGACCACGAGGGCGTCGCCGTCGCGGAGGTAGACGAGGCGTATCAGGACCGACTGCGGGCAGAATTGCCGGCGCTCAATCACCGCCGGCTCTGAGAACGTCGCACAGCTCGATCAGCTTAGCGCGCGACCTCGATGAGCGCCGCTGCGCCCATGCCGCCGGCGATGCACATCGTGACCACGCCGTAGCGGCCGCCGCGCCGTTTGAGCTCGTGCAAGATGGTCAGCGTCAGGCGGGTGCCCGAGACGCCGAGGGGATGGCCAATGGCAATCGCGCCGCCGTTCACGTTGACTTTTTCGGGGTCGAGGCCGAGCTCGCGCATGCAATACAGCGACTGTGACGCGAACGCCTCGTTGAGCTCGAACAGGTCGATGTCGCCGACGGTCAGATTGGCCTTCGCCAAGAGCTTGCGCACGGCCGGAATGGGACCGATGCCCATGATGTCGGGCGGCACGCCGGCGACCTGAAAGCCGCGGAACCAACCAAGCACATTGCCGAGCTTCTTGGCGCGCTCGCCCGACGCCAGCACCACCGCCG
>JBBQIO010000873.1:0-2070 GCA_038325015.1 Polyangia bacterium | reverse complement strand
TAGAGAGGCTGGCCGTAGCGCAGGTCCGGCTTGTCCGAGCCGTAACGCTCCATCGCGTCGTCGTACTTCATGCGCGCGAAGCTGACCTGGGCGTCGGGTCCGTGAACGGCTTTCCAGATCGCCGTGCACAGCCCCTCCATCGCTAAGAACACGCCCTCTTCGTCGACGAACGACATCTCGACGTCGATCTGCGTGAACTCCGGCTGTCGGTCGAGGCGCAAATCCTCGTCGCGAAAGCAGCGCACGATCTGAAAATAGCGGTCGAAGCCGGCGACCATGAACAGCTGCTTGAAGATCTGCGGCGACTCGGCGAGCGCGTAAAAATGGCCCGGATTGAGCCGCGACGGCACCAAGAAATTGCGCGCGCCGCCCGGCGTGTACTTGACCATGAACGGCGTCTCCATCTCGAGAAAGCCGTTCTTGTGCAGATACTCGCGGGTCGCGCGATAGAGCTGCGAGCGCGCGATGAAATTCTTTTGCAACGACGGACGCCGCAGATCGAGATAGCGATACTTCAGGCGCACCTGCTCCCCGGCTTCGCCGTGCCCCGAGATGTCGAACGGCGGCGTCTCGGAGCGCGAAAAGATGTGCAGCCCGGTGGCCTCGATCTCGATCTCGCCAGTGGGCAGCTTGGGGTTTGTGTTGTCGCCGCGCGAGATCACCCGCCCGGTCACGCCAATGCAAAACTCCGAGCGCAGCTCACCCGCGATCTGATGCGCTGTGGCGTCGACGTCGGGGCCGAATACGACCTGGGTGATGCCCTCGCGGTCGCGTAGATCAATGAACACGCGGCCGCCGTGATCGCGGCGTGTAGCCACCCAACCCATCAGCACGACGTCCTTGCCGATGTCGCTCTTGCGCAATGCCCCGGCCGAATGAGTACGCGCGTGGGTGCTCAAGAATGAGACCGATCCGGACGATGCAGATGGAGACGAAGGCTCGGACATGGCGCGGACTATAACGCGCTGCTCCAAGGCGTCAACCGAAGCACGATTGACGAGTCGGCAAGTGGAGAGGTACCGTGAAAGGTCGGGCGCGTCCGGTGGTCGGCTGCGTTTTGTTTCGTCCTTTACCGTCGGTGAGGTCGTTTCGCCGACGCCAGCACGGAGGCGCGGAGCCGCTGATGCGCTCGTGGTAGTCGAGCCTGCTCACTGCCCGGTTTGCGGCACTGCGTTCGACCCTTTGCGGGCGCGCGCGGTGCGGGTGGTGGATGGCCGCGTCCGCGCCTTTTGCTCGACCGCGTGTCGGCAGACCTCCGAGCTCGCCTCGGGCGTCACCGCGGTCGCCACGCCGGCCGATCGCTTCAATGACTACGGCGCACCTTCGACACTACGACGGGTGGCTTTCGGACTGGTCGCCCTCGGTCTGGTGACCGCGGCGCTGCTTGGCGGCGGCAAGCTCCTATCGAGTGCCACCCCGCCGGCGGCGGCCTCATCGTCGCTGATCCATGCCGTGCCCCTGACCCAAGAGCTGGCCACCCCGGCGCCGGTGGGAGTCAATCTCGAGAAGTTGGGGCTGAGCGAAGACGGCAAGCAGCGCCGCAAGTCCGAGCTGCCCAAGTCGGATGGCGAGCCAACTCTGAACGACGACATCTGGGTCCATCCGCTGCCCGGGCCGCAACGTCGCCTGCCGATTCGCGACACGCGACGCTTTGGCGCTGCCCGCGAAGGGATGCGGCCCGAAGAGTGTGAAGGCGGCCACTGCGGGGTCGACCTCGGCTCCGACCTCGGCGAGCTGGTGCTGGCTGCGCATGACGGCGTCGTCGAGCGCGTCGTGCGCGATCCCAACGAGGGCGGGCGGCGCGGCAATGAAGGGCGCTTCATTCGCATCAGCCACAAGGGCGGAACGATCGTCACTTCGTACATGCACCTGGACAGCATCCGCGACGACCTGAGCCCGGGTGTGCCGGTCAAGGTCGGCGAGGTGATCGGCGCGATCGGCGACTCGGGCGTGCAGCGCTCCGGGCCGCATCTGCATTTTGCCGTCAGCGTCCGGCGCGCCGGCGACTCAACCGAGCTGTTCATCGATCCGGAGCCGATGCTGCATCTGTGGTCGTTGCGTCCGCGCCCG
>JBBQIO010000872.1:0-2072 GCA_038325015.1 Polyangia bacterium | reverse complement strand
TCCGGCTCATCCAGAAGATGGGCTCGCTGAAGGATCTGTTCGAGAAGATGCCGTTCTTTCCCGGCGGACTCCCCGAGGGGGTCAACCTCGACGACAAGGAGCTGACGCGCATCGAGGCGATCATTTCGTCGATGACCGCGGCCGAGCGCACACACCCCGAGCTGTTCGTCGTCACCTCGTGGGAGACGATCACGTCGCCCGAGGGGCGGCAGATGCGCAAGCGGCGCGGTCAGGACTATGACGATCGCCGCGTCAAGCGCGTTGCGCGCGGTGCTGGTCGCAAGGAGCAAGAGGTCAAGGAGCTGCTCAACAAGTTCGCCATGATGCGGCAGATGATGTCGCAGATGGGGCAGCAGACCGGCCTCCTCGGCAAGATCCCCGGGTTTCGTCAGATTGCGCAGATGAGGCAGATGACCAAGATGGCGGGCATCGATCTCGGGCAGATCATGAACGTCGCCGGCATGGAAGCGGGCGAGCGCAAGTTCACGGTGCCCAAGGTGGCCTCGAACAGCGATCGCAGTAAAGAAAAGCGTAAGAAAAAAGACGCCAAAAAGCAGCGCAAGAAAAACAAGAAGCGTTAGCACCTCTTAGAGGATAGGTAAAAAAGCCGTCGTGTGCTGAGCGACGCGCTTCGCGACCTCATCCGCGCTGCCCGGCTGAGTGAAAAAGTGGCCTTCGCCGGTCCTGGTCTCGACCGTTATGTGGGAGTGGCCTTCGGCCCAGCCGAGCAGGCGAGCAACGTCGCAGAACGGGTCGCGGTCACCCTGCACGAGCAGCGTCGGAATATGGCGCGACAGCGCGCTGGTGACGTTGGCAATGCGGTCGGCGTGGTCGCCGATGATCGCCGTGGGTAGGCCGATGGCGGCGAGCGCGGCACAGGCTTGCCCTTGGGCGACCGCGCGTATGATCATCAGCGCACCGAAGGAGTAGCCGACGAGGATAAGGGGACCTCTGCGCTGGCCTTCGGCCCACGCGGCAATGGCCTGCACATCGGCCGCCTCTTCGAGGCCCCCCGTTGGTGTCCCGTCGGAGCCGCCGATGCCGCGGAAGTTGAAGCGAATGGTCGAGACGTCGTGCCGCTCGAACGCTTGGGCCAGTGCCAGCACGAGCGGCGTATCCAGTCGACCGCCGAATGCCGGATGGGGATGGCAGACGATGGCGGTGGCCGAGGATTTCCAGACCACCTCGGCCTCCAGGCTACCGCCGTCGGTCCCGAACGGAATTCTCACCTGGGATTAACCGAACAGGACCCACAACAGGCCGCCCACTGCAGCCGCGGCGGCAGCGGCGCCGAACGCGACAAGCACGATCTCGCCGGCGCGAAAGCGGCTTTGGCGTGCGGCGGGAGTCACCAGCGATGCGTCGGGCGTCGAGGGCGCCTCGAGCTTGCGCAGGTAGACCTCGGTGGGATCGATGAAGCGCAGGGCGGTTGCGCCGAGGCGCAGGATCTCGCCGTGGTGAAGGACGCGCGCGCCGTCGACCGGCAGGCCATCCACGGTCAGCCCCGCGGTGGCGCTCAGGTTGCGCACGCTGACCCACTCGGCGTCGCGCTCGAGCGCGGCGTGCTCCTGCCACATGTCGACGTCGTCGAGTCGGAGCTCGGCCATGGCGCCGCGCCCGAGCATGTAGGCGCGGCCGACGTCGGGCAGGAGCAGCGTTGCGCCCGCCTGCGGACCATCGAGAATGAGCAGCGACGGCAAAACCTCGCTGGGGCCGATCCGCTCCAGGACATCGCGCACCATGCGGCGGGCGACGGCGGCGGGGCTCTCGGCGGGCCCATCACTGGATACGGCGTCGATGGCCACCTGGAGCTGAAAATCACCGATGCCCACCAGGTCGCCGTCGGCCAGCGGCTGCGGCTCGGCGGCCGGTAGCACGCGTCCGTTGATGCGTGTGCCGTTGGTCGAGCCATCGTCGGTGATGGTGTAGCCGTCGCCGTGCCGCTCGATGCGCGCGTGGACCAACGACACCTGCGCCTGCGGCAGGAGAATGTCGACGCCACCACGCCGACCGAGCAGGATCTGCGCGCGGTCGCCGTCGAACTCGTAACGGAAGGTGCGCCCGAGCGGATC
>JBBQIO010000871.1:0-2073 GCA_038325015.1 Polyangia bacterium | reverse complement strand
ACGCCTTCCGCCGTCAGCAAAAGGCCTCCATCGATCGCCTCTCGGGCCTCGAGCGCCAGCTGGAAGAAGCCGCAGCCGACACCCAGGCTGCCCGCGGCGGCGACGAGGATGCGGCCCAGAAAGCGCGACGCACCTTGCTGGAAGTCGATGCGCTCCTCGAAGAGGTCGAGGCCGACAAACACTGGCCGGAGCTCGAAGCGCAGGCGCGTGAGCGGCTGGCTTTTGCCGCCTCTTGCGTCGCTGATCGCGGCTCTCCCGCCGAGCAGCGCCTGTTGGGCGAAGCCACGCTTGCTGTCGAGCGAGCGCGGGCGGCGCGTGACGCGGTCGATCTCGAACGGCAGCTCCGGGTGGTCTCGCAGCTGTCCAACGCAGCGTATTTCCGCGATCCTGCGGCGTGGCAGTGGGCCTTCGAGCGCGCTGCCTCCGACGTGGGCACGGCCACCGATCTGGTCAAGGCCGAGACGCTGGTGCGCGAGGGGCGTGCCTTGTTGGCGCGCAGCGACGACGCGGGCCTGAAGCGCGTGGTCGAGGAGCTGTGGCGTCTTTTGCCTGCCGACCCGGCTCTCCGTCGTCGCGGCCACGACTCCGGAGTGCGCTGATGTCCAGCGACGCGCGCCAACGACTCGCCGAGAATCCGTTCTACATTCTCGGCGTCGAGACAGGCGCGGCGCGCGCAGTCATCGAACGTGAGGGCCAGAAGCTCCTTGGCATGCTTGAGCTCGGGCTGTCGGCGGCCATGACCTACGCCACGCCGCTCGGCATGCGTCCACGTGATGCCGATCAAGTGCGCTGGGCGCTGTCCGAGCTGCGCGACCCAGGCCGACGCCTCGGTCATGAGCTCTGGGCGTTGCTACCTGGTACGCCGTTGCCGTCGCTGAGCGAGGCTTTGCCTCACGAGCCCACAGGCTGGCCCGAGGCGCCGGTCGCGCTCGGCTGGAAGGGTCGCTAGTGGTCCCCGTCGGCGCAATCGACATCATGGCGATACTCGCGGCGCGCGCGCTCAAGCATGAAAAGGACCATCCTGGCCCGAGCGCGCCGTCCGGCCCCGACGGCACTGGCGGGTGGGTGCTGGTCATTGGCGCCATCGCTGTCATCGCCCACGTGACCTGGATCACGCACAACGGATACGGCGCTGTCGCGCCTGCGATCGACTTGGTGTTGGCGCTGCTATTGACGCCGTGGTTCTTCGCCCGCCGCATCTTCATTCCGCTCGGTCTGGTGCGCCCGGCCTACGTGATGGGTTGGCTGGCTGCGGTGCGCTTTCGGCTCGATCGCAAGGGCGGAGCTGCGCTGGCTGCCGCCTGGGCGCTGTGTCACCGACGGAAGATGCCGCCCAAGCTGGCTGACTTTGTGGAACGTCGCCTGGAACGCTGCACACCCCTACGTGGCGCCGCCGTCACAGCGGCGGGCTTCTTGTGCGCTGCACGCGGGGACCTCATCGCTGCCCGCCAGATCTTGCGCAGCGTCGGCTGGCTGGCACCCACCATCTGTCCCGATGCCGCCGCTCGGTTCGCCTCCGAATGGCTGGCTGTCGATGCCGCGGCGGCTGGGCGTTGGCGCGAGGTGCTGGCGCTCGACGGGCCGAAGGCCAGCTCGGCCATGACACGTTTTCTGGCCGCCGCGGGGGCGCGCTTGCTGGGCGCACCGACGAGCCGGACGCGCCTCGTCTGGCGCTGGCTCGGTGCGCATGAAAGGCTCGAGACCTGGCCGCTCTTGCGGCGCGCGTGGTTGGTGGTGCCGGCACAGCCGGAAGTCGCGCCCGCCGAGCCGCCTGTCGTCGACGGTGGTGAAGCCGAGCGCGCGCTGGCGGCGCATGCGCTGTTGCTGGCACATGGGCCAAGAACGGTCGACGTCACAGCGGTGGCGCGACGCTGGGATGAGGCGCTCGAGTCTGCGAGCCTCAAGCGTCGTGCGGCCGAGCGCGCTCTTTCGTTGGCGGCGCCCAGCGGCGAGGCGGCGTTGACCGCGATGCGAAACGCCGTGGAGGCTGATTTGGCTGCGGCGCTGGCCGATGCCGATGGTGCTTTGCCGTCGCTGGGCCCGGGCGTGCTGGGGCGCGCGGTGGGCCAGGTT
>JBBQIO010000870.1:0-2074 GCA_038325015.1 Polyangia bacterium | reverse complement strand
ATTGATTCGCGCCGCGGTCACCGCCGAAGTCGGGCTCCAGGCAGTGGTCAATTTCGTCGACGTGGCCGCATGGCAGCCGTGGCCCAACTACTTGGCCTATTCGACCTCCAAGGCTGCGCTCTTGCACCTGACCCGCTGCCTCGCGGTCGAGCTTGCGCCACGCGTGCGCGTCAACGCTGTCGCTCCGGGCACGGTGATCTTTCCCGACGACTGGTCCGATGCGCAGCGGCAGCGGCAGCTGGCGCGCGTGCCGCTCGCCAAAGAGGGCCATCCGGCCGACGCCGCGCGTGCCGTTCGTTACCTCCTCAGCGAGGACTATTTGACCGGCGTCTGTCTGCCGGTCGACGGCGGCGCGGGGCTGCGCTGAACGTCGTGCGATTTGCTTTGGCCCTCGTTCTGGTCGGCTTCACCGGGTGTGCCGCCAGCGGGCCGGCCCGCCGCTTCGACCTGGAGCCGTCGACGCTGCGCGGCAAGAGCGCGCCGATTTTGCTGGTGCACGGGATTATCGTCGTCGGCCCCCATCCGATCTTCGGCCTGACCACGTTCGATCGCGCCATCGTGCGCGCCTTGACCGACGATGGATTCGACGTCTGGCTGCCGGCACTACCGGCCGTCGCGCCCCCGGCAGCACGGGCGCAGGCTCTGCTCGAGGCCATCGACCAGGTGCGCGCGCGCACCCGTGCAGCCAAAGTGCACATCATCGCCCACTCGCAGGGCGGCATCGACACGCGGCTTTTGCTCGATGATCCGCGCGCTGCCGGCAAGATCGCTGCGGTCGTGACCCTGTCGACGCCACATGCCGGCACGCCTTTGGCGCTGTGGTGGCGACGCATTCGTGGCGGGCTCTTCGAGTCGGCTGTCAACCGCATCGGCCGCGATATCGATCGTTCGCGCGGTTGGGCTGTCGAAGAGGACAGCGATTTTCGCGCCACCGCGGTGGCCCTGACGCCGACGGCGATGGCCACGTTCAATGCTGCGCACGCGAACCCGCCGGTGCCGCTCTTCTCGGTGGCCGGCACGCCCGAGCCGACGTCCAGCGATGGCGCATGCGACGGGGGCGCGTGGCCGGCGCCGACCCAGCTGGGTCATCGACAGCTGGTGATGTGGGTGGCTGGTCAGATGATGGATGACGTGGAAAAGCGCCACGAGAGCAACGACGGTATCGTCCCGACCCGCAGCCAGCGTTTTGGCATCTTCTTGGGCTGCGCGCCGTTCGATCACGGTGGCTGGCTCCACCGGGCACGCAGCGGAGTCGACGTCGCCCTGGTGATCCTCGAGTTGGCCCGTGGTCTGCGCGAGGTCGAGCAGAGTGGCCGTGTCGATGCGATGACCGCTCACGCAGCGACGCTGGGCCGTCTAGTCGACCGTCCTTATTGAAGGTCGGAGGCGAGCTCGGCGCGCGTGCTGTCGTCGAGTCGCGCCTCGTGCCGGTAGTTGGGATGGTCGATGGCCACCGCCAGCGCGGTGCCGGGCTGGGCCAAGAGCGCCCGCGCCCCCTCGTCGAGCGTGAACTTCAGATACTGCACCGCAGCAAGCTTGTCGGCACGAAATTGCTCCTCGTCGAACGCCGCCTGCGCGCGCTCGCCGCCGACCATCAAGAAGACGTGCTCCTGCAGACCGACCAGGCGCGGCAGCGTGCGCTCGATCGCCGCCGGCGTGGTCAGCTCGATGAACAGTGTCGCCGCCAGCTGCCCAGCGTCGGGCAGGACCGCGTTGTAGATGTCGAGCTCGGCCTGAATCTTGGTGTCGTCGTCGAGCCCCTCGACGCGCGCCATCTCCTCGACCTGCGCGATCATGGTGCGGCGATTTTCGAACACCAGCGTGACCTGCGGCCCGACATGCACGCGCCGCCGCTTCTTGAGCTCGATCACTTCGGCGCGTCGCTCGTCGCGCACGGGAGCGTATTGCGTCGGACCGAGCACGTCGGCGCGAACCAACTTGTTCATGTATGGCGACCTCTTCGGATGATGTTGCTGCTGTCGTGCGGTGTTACGCGAGGAAGTCGAGGCCGCGCAGGAAGCGGCCGGCCTGCGAATATTCGTCGCGGGCGAGCGTCTCAAACCACTCAGCGAAA
>JBBQIO010000869.1:0-2076 GCA_038325015.1 Polyangia bacterium | reverse complement strand
GGCTGGATCAGCTCCATCGACGGATTGAGATGGACACAAAGCGCGTCGACGCCGATGGCCTCACAGAGCTCGCGCACCGCGCCGGTCGACATCTGCCGCGCCTGCACGAGTCCCAGGTTGCCGAGGATCAGCGCGGTCGGTGCGACGTCGCGAACGCTGTAGGTGCGGGCCAGCGCCGGCGAGACGAACATGGCGCGCTGCGAACCCAGACCGAAGCCGAGGCCGAGCGTCTCGGCGGCCCGCGCCAGGTCGCGATTGATCTGCGCCGCCTCGTCGGTGCCACCGGTCATGGCGGCGACGACGACAGGAGCCTTCAAAACCTTGCCGAGCAGCGGCGTCGACAGGTCGACTTCGTCGAAGTGGCGATCGGGCAGGGCGTCGTGGATGAGCTGCACTTCGTCGAGGAGCGTGGTCTTGGCGTGAAAATCGACCTCGCCCGAGGCGCACAGCGCAATGTGGTCGGCCTTGCGTCGCGAGATTCCCGGCGGCGCGTTTTCTTCGCCTGCGGCGGTCCGCGTGGCCGGTGTGTTTTTGCGGTCGTCGCTCATCGGTAAAACCGTCTCCATCTATAGATCAACGAAGTTCGACCCTGCCAGTAGCACGACACGTGCCGTCCTGCTCAGCGATGCGCTCGATGGTCAGTATTGGTCGGACCAGTAGTCTCCCGTCGCTGTTGCCTCTTTGGATGCGCCGTTCGCCCGGCGGTTGCGTCCGCGGCCCGTCGCAGACGAGGTGCAGTAACGCGCGTGTCGTGCGAATGCGCACGGTTTTGCCTCCGCGACGGGCGTCACCTCCTTGGGGATCATACGTTCCGGCCGGGCGTTCGGATCCCTCCCGTTTGACTTCGTCCGGGCTGACGGCCATGGTCGGCCGATGGTCACGGCAACGGCAAGCGCCGCCGATCGCCCGCGCGGGACGACGCGCATGATTCTGTATGCGGCCGCGCGCGTGCTCGGTTGTGGCTCCGTGCAGCTCACTGTTCTCGACGAGGAGCGGCAGGGTTTGGTGTTCACCACGAGCATCATCAACCGCGAGCTGCGCACCCTAGCCGAGGTCGAGACCGCGCTCGGTTTTCCGCTCGAAGGGGCCATGCTGCCGCTGTCGGCCACCAACAGCACGGTGGTGCGCGCGTTTGTCGAAGAGCGCCTCATGGTGAGCACCGATGTCTCCGACCTGGCGGGCGGAGTCGTTCCCGAGGCCGCGGTCGAGGTCATTCGTGCCAGCATCGGCCCACGCACGTTCGCCGCCGTGCCGGTGGTTGCGCAAAGCGGCATCGTCGGCGTGCTGCTCTTCGAGAAGAGCGGCGACGACGGCTTCTCCGCCGAAGACCGCGATCTCCTCGTAGCCTACGCCGATCGCGTCGGTGCCAGCCTGGAGTCGCAGGCCATCAGCGACGACGTCAAGCGGCTCGAAGCGCTTGCTCCGTCGCCGCAAGCTAGCCCGGCGCCGACGCTGTGGGTCTGTGATCGCGCGCTGCATATGGTCGGCAGTCACGACGGTCGCGCGCTCGGCGATGTCTACGGAATCGCCGAGTCGGCGCTGCTCGATGTCGCGCTCCCGGTGGTCGAGACCGGCGCGCCCTCGACGGCAACGCTGCGCACGAACAGCGGCCAGCTGTTGCGGCTGACCTTGGCGCGCGGACCGGGCGAGCTCCTGCTGGTCGCCTCGGAGGATGTCGAGCAGAGCGAGCAGCTGCGGCGCGAAGTCGCGCGCGCGCACGAGCATCTGGCCAAGGTGCTGCGCTCGGTCGGCGACGCCATCTTGACGCTCGACGGCGACGGCAAGGTGACGTCGGTGTCGGACGCTGTCGGGCGTGTGTTCGGCGTGATGGCACCGACGCTGATCGGGCAGGACTCGACGTCGCTGTGTGCCGATGATCGCTCGCGGCGGCGGGCCGTCGAGCTGCGGCGAAAAGCCTGGACCACCGGTTTCGCCGAGGGCGAGCTGCGCTTTCGCCGTGGCGACGATGGCTCCAGCTTT
This sequence comes from Polyangia bacterium, assembly GCA_038325015.1. Classification (GTDB taxonomy): domain Bacteria; phylum Myxococcota_A; class Polyangia; order Palsa-1104; family Palsa-1104; genus JBBQIO01. Next base: position 96 of record JBBQIO010000869.1, on the reverse strand, counting down.
CCTGCCGAGGTCTCGGCGCTGTTGATCGCCGATGGCGACGAGCAGCCGGCCGGGGTCGTCTGGCGCGTCCACGACTTGACCGAGCGCCGGCGCGGC
>JBBQIO010000868.1:0-2078 GCA_038325015.1 Polyangia bacterium | reverse complement strand
GCGGCGAGCTCGACCGGCAGCGGTTCGGCTGCTTTGACCGCATCGAGCGCGGCTTCATCGAGCTCGGGGTCGGCCGACGTCGCCACCCGGACGTCCGACGGAGACCCGGTGGAGGTCACGCGAAACGAAACCACGACGGTTCCCTCGACTTCGCGGCGCCGCGCCAGCTCGGGATAGCGTCGATGCGCGGCGATGCGACGTAACGCCTCGCTATAAGCTCCCGCAAAGCTGACCGCCGCCGCCGCGCCGTTCGTGCCAGGCGCGGCCGTGCGAGCCGTGCCGTTTCCGACGCCGGTGCCGTCGATGGCCGCCCCCTGTGGAGGGGCGGTGGCGACGGGGACCTCTACTGCACTCTCCGTCGCTGCTGGCATAACTGACACAGCGACGACGACGGGTGCTGCCTTGGTCAGGTGGGTAGTGCGCTCGTGCGGCGCGATTCGCATCGGCGTCGGCTTGCTCGCGCCCGGACGAGCGCCTTGTGACGGCAGCACGAGCACGGTCGTCGCCGCTTGTGCCGCGCGACTCGGCCACGCTCGATGGCCGACGACCGCAACCAACAGCACTGTATGGAGCGCCGCGGCGATCCCGAGCGCGTGCCAGGCGCGCATCAGCCGTCGCGGCGAGCGGCCCAGTAATCGAGCCGGGCCAGATACGCCGTGTAGGGCTTTTTTCGCAGCAGCTCAGCGTCGACATCGCTGGCCAAAAACACGTCGGTCAGCCGAGTCAGCAAGAAGCGCGCGGCGGCCTGTGCGCTCAGCTCAAGCAGGCGGCGCTCATCGATCGCCGTAGACCGGGCCGCGACATAGGCTGCGACGACTGCGGTCGCGCACGGTTCACACAGCCGCCCCTCTTTTTCGACGAACGCCCACGCGTTGAGCGCCACGGCCACGTCGTAGAGCCGCTCGCCGGCGCACGCCTGCTCGAAGTCGATCATCGCCATCGGCCGGCCGGCTGAGTCGACCAGCACGTTGTCGGGAAAAAGATCTTGATGGATCAAACCCTCGGCCGGACGGCGCAGCGCCCGCGCCAACGCCAACTCGGCCGCAATACGCGACGCCAAAGGGCGGGTTCGCGGATCGCTCTCGACTGTTGGCAAACGCATTTCCAGCGCTTCGATTCGATAGTGATCGTCGGGCAGATCTTCGATCGGCAGATCGAGCGACGCGCGATGGAGCTGTCCGAGCAGCGTGCCGACGACGTCGACCCACCGATGCATCGCCGCGTCGGGGGCCGCGTCGCGCCCGCCCTCGACCCAGGGAAACAGCGTCGCCCAGCGCCCGGTTGCAGCCGACCAGACGCACGGCTCGCCATCCGTGGCGCGCACCGGCCGCGGCGTCGGCACTCCGCGGATCGCCAGCCGCTCGATGAGCCGCGCCTCGGCGAGCACGTCATCGTGCCGCTTATTCGGATGGTTGAGCCGCAAGAACCAGCGCCGACCGTGAGCCGCGACGGAAAAATTCGCGTTGATCGTCCCCTGGCCGGGCAGTGGCGTGATCTCGTCCGCCGCCAGGCCGAAGCGCGCCAGCAGAGCCGGGCCCACGTGCTCGGTCAAGAACACGACGGCTACTTGCGCGGCTTGACCAGGCCGCCGAGCGCGCCGATCAGCGACCAGCCGACCACCGAGCGCCCCACCTCGGAGACCCGCCCGCTGCAGCTCGCACACAGCGGCTTGTCGATCTTTCCCGTTGCAGAAGCGCGCGCCAAGCCGTTGCAGTAGCCGCCCGACAGCCAGGTCAGGCACTTGACGCCGATGCCCTGACAGCGCGCGCAGCGATAGCGGTCGCGTGTCCAGCGAGTCGCCGCTTTGTCGACCAGCTCGTAGGTCGTGATGTCGCGGCAGTGCGAGCAAAAGGCCAGCTGCGCCCGGCACACCGTGTTCGAGCAGACGGTGGCGTCGCGATCGACCGGGTTTTTACAGGCGGGGCACTGGTAGTCCTTGGCCATGATGGGTGCGGATCGTAGCACGCGCGCGACGGAGTCAAGCGTACGTACGAAGCGTTGACGGCGCTCAGTCACGGGCTTACGCTTTGGAAGGACCGACTCTCAGGCGCGACAGGAGGAGATTGTTTTTTCCCTAC
>JBBQIO010000867.1:0-2078 GCA_038325015.1 Polyangia bacterium | reverse complement strand
CGGCAGCGTCGCGCAGTAGATGTTGCGCTCGCGCAACTGATCCAGAAGCGAATCCGGGATGGCGACCGGGCCGCTGACGTCACAGTGCTGCAGCATGTCGTTGCCCGCGTCAATGGCGTGCTTCAGGCTCATCACATTCGTAGTGTGGGTCTGCACGATAATCCCGGCGCGATGACTCTCCTCGACAATGGCGCGCTGCGCCTCGGGTGAGAACTGCAGATACAGATTATTGTGAGTGCTGGCGCCGTACTTCAGGAAGTCGATGCCGCGCGCGATGTACTTCCGGATTTCTACGCGCACCCCGTCGGGTGTCATCGACAGCAGCTCGGGCCCGGTGTTCTCCTGCCAGATGTCGTTGATCCGCTTGACGAGCGCCTTGCTCGCCGTCGTTTCGGCGGCACGGTTGAACTCGCGGCCGAATGGCCCACTGAAGCCGACGATGTTGCCCGCAACGAACATGCGGCTGCCAACCGTCTCCCCACGCTTGATTCGATCGCGGACGTTGAGAAGCGGCTGCAGCGGGCCCCACGAGTCGAACACCGTCGTCAGGCCGTTCTTGAGCGCGACCTGCGCGGCTTCCTCGATGAGCTCCTCATACCGGCCTTCGTGCCTGACGATGAACTCAATCGCCGAGCCGAGGATCAGGTGCACGTTGGCGTCGATGAGACCCGGGATGATGAATTTCCCCGTTGCATCGATCTCGCGCGCGCCGGGCGGCACGGTCACGTTGCTGCGACGGCCGGCCGCAACGATTCGAGCGCCCTCGATGACCACCACCGAGTCGCGAACGGGCTGCGCCCCAGTGCCGTCAATGAGCGTCGCTCCCACAATCGCGAGGGGCGGATCGGCCGCGCGAGTTGGCCGCTCGGTCATCAACAGCAGGGCGACGAGCAGGGCGGTGAACGCGAGCGTCGTACGCGGCATGGCTATTCCTTCGAAGACGTGTGCCGGTCGCGCGGCGCCGTCAGCACTCTTTTCAGCGGCAGCTTGCCGCGGTCGACGATCGCGCCATCCTTGATGACCGCGGAGATGCGACGAATGTTGTCGATGTCCATCAGCGGATCGGCGTCGAGGATCACCAGATCGGCAAGCTTGCCTTTTTCGAGCGTGCCGAGCGAATCGAGCCGGTGATACGCGGCAGCAATGTTGCGCGTGGCCGAGACAATGGCCTCCATCGGCGTCATGCCCTTTTCGACCATGGCCCTGAACCAATGAAAGTGGCCTTCGCCCAGCTCGGTCAGCCGATCGACCCGGAGCTGCGGGCTCATCTGCTCGACGGCATCGGGGTCCGTCATGCCGGCATCGGTCGCGAGCAGAAGAGGGACGTGCGCCTTGATCATCCGGATCTGGTTCTCGTGGCGGGTCCGCTCGTTGAATCGCGTGATGCTGTCAGGATTGCGGTCTTCCGCCTGCTTCAGCTCGATCTCGAGCCGGCGCGCGGTGCGCGGCTGCACCGCGAGGTACACCTTGCGCGATAACGCCAGCTGAATCGTCGAGTCAGGAATCGGCACCGGCCCGGTTGAGGCCGCGTGCTGCATCATGTCGACGCCCGACTCGATCCCCTGACGCAGGGACTCCACCGACGTGGTGTGCGTCTGGGCGATCAGACCCACCCGGTGCGTCTCTTCGACAATCGCGCGCTGCGCCGCCGGCGAGAATTCGAGCATATTGGTGAGCACATGACCGCTGACCGCGAACTTCAGGAAATCAATGCCCCGTCCGAGGTACTTCCGAATCTCGACCCGAAGCTGCTCGGGGCTCAAATACAGGAGCGGCTGACCGACGTTCTCCTCCCAGATCGCGTTGACGCGCTTGACCAGCACCTTCGAGGCCGTCGTCTCTGCCGCCGCGTTGAAGTCGCGGCTGAACGGTCCGCCGAGGCCCACAATGTTGCCCGCGACGAACATCCGGCTGCCCACGACCCCGCCTCGCCTGATGCGGTCGCGCACGTTCAGAAGCGGTTGCAACGGACCCCACGAGTCGAAGACCGTCGTGAGCCCGTTTTTCAAGGTCACCTGGGCCGCTTCCTCGATCAGGTCCTCGTATCGGCCTTCGTAGCGGACGACGAACTCGATCGA
>JBBQIO010000866.1:0-2084 GCA_038325015.1 Polyangia bacterium | reverse complement strand
CGTGCGCGAGGAGGGGGGAGCCGGTCATGGCCGCGGAGTATAGCCTCGACGTCGCCGCCAGGCCCCGATGTTGTGATGCGCAAAAACTGATCGCGTTGGCGCCGGCTGGCGCTACTCTCCGCCTCCGCCATGCCCGCCCCGCCAGTCGACGCGCTGATCGCACGCATCCATCCCTACGAGCCCGGCAAACCGATCGCCGAGCTCGAGCGCGAGCGTGGCCGCACCTGGCCCGGTGGCGTCGTCAAGCTGGCCTCGAACGAAAATCCGCTCGGCCCGTCTCCGCTCGGCATCGCGGCCGCAGCGCGCGCGCTCAGCGATGCGCACCGCTATCCCGACGGTGGCAGCCTGGAGCTGCGCGAGGCGCTGGCGGCGCATGTCGGCCTGCCGGCGGACCACGTCCTGCCCGGGCAGGGCTCGAACGAGTTGATCGAGCTGATTGTGCAGACCTACTGCTCGACCGCCGAAACCGTGCTAGCGCCGGCCTTTTCGTTCGCGTGCTATCGATTGAGCGCCGAGGCGCACCGGCGCGGCTTTGTCGAGGCGCGGCTCGCGGGTCAGTTCGCCGTCGATGTCGAGGCCCTGCTGGCCGCTGTCACGCCCTCGACCAAGGTGCTGTTTTTGGCCAATCCCAACAATCCGACGGGAGCCTATCTGCCGGCAGCGGAGTTCGCGCATCTGTGCGCGCGCCTGCCCGCCGAGATCGTCCTGTGCATCGACGAGGCCTACGTCGACTATGTCCGCGCGGCCGACTATCCCGACGGATTGGCGGCGCTGGGCACACGCGAGCGGCTGATCCTCTTGCGCACCTTTTCCAAGGTCTACGGGCTGGCCGGGCTGCGCGTCGGGTATGCCATCGGCCATCCTCAGGTCATCGGCTGGATTCACCGCGTTCGCATGGCGTTCAATGTGGCCACGCCGGCGCAAAAGGGCGCGGCGGCGGCGCTTCTCGATCGGGCGCACGTCGAGCGTGCAGTGGCCCTGAACACGCGCGAACTGCCCCGGATGGCGGCCCGCCTGGCCGACTTCGGCCTCGAGGTGTTTCCATCGCAGGGCAACTTCGTCCTGGCTGGCGTCGGCAGGCTTCTCGATGGCGGCGGAGGGCGCGCGCTCTTCGAAAGGCTGCTCGACGAAGGGGTGATCGTGCGGCCGCTGGGCGGCTACGATCTGCCCAATCACGTGCGCATCACCGTCGGCACCGAGGCGGAAAACGGCCGGCTCTACGATGCGCTGGGTAGGGTGCTCGGGTGAGAGTAGGTGATGCGAGGTGGACGCGTCTGCCATGGTTACTGCTGTGTTTTGCCGTCGGTGCGTGCGCCCCGTCGGCCAGCGAGACCCGCGCCGACGTTCGCCCGATCGACGAAGATCTTTTGCAGTTGGTGCCGACGGGGGCCGAGCTGGTCCTCGATCTCGACGGCGGCTCGCTCCGGTCGTGGGCTCCGTCGGCGCGCCTGATGGCGCTTTTGCCTGAGGCTGCGTCGACCGTCCTCGACGAGGCTGGACTGCACCTAGGCGACGTCGATCAGATCGTCATTGCCCTGGGCGACATCGGCGCCGATTCGGCATGGCAGGTCGCGTTGGTGCGCGGTGATGTCGACTGGCCGCGCGCTGCGCCCAAGCTCGGCGGCGATGCACAGAGCGACTATCGTGGAGTGACACTGCACGAGGGCGCGCACTCCGCCGTGCAGCTCACGCCGCGTCTGTTTGCCATCGGGCCACCGACGGCGATTCGCCGCGTGGTCGACCTGTATCGCGGCGAAGGCGTGAGCGCCCGCGCCGCACCCGCGGACGAAAAATTACGCGCGGCAATCGCGCGCGTGCCGAGCGGCAAAGACGGCCGCGCCGCTCTGATGGGCGGACTCGTCCTGAGCGCGCCGGTTCGCACGGCGATGGAGGTGCCGAGCTGGATGGCGGACATCGATTGGGTCAGCATCGCGATGGCGGTCGGTGATGGCCTGGACCTGGAGCTGATCGCGCATACGCCGGGGCCCGCTGAGGCCACCGACGACGCGCAGCGGGCCGAAAAGGCGCTCGGCGAGCTGGCCGCGCGGCAGCTGGTCCGGCTCTTAGGCCTGCAGCAATTCATC
>JBBQIO010000865.1:0-2089 GCA_038325015.1 Polyangia bacterium | reverse complement strand
AGGGCGTGCCGAATCTGCAGCGGCTGGCCAAGGTCAACGTCGGCGAGACGGTCCACGAGCAGCTCAAGCTCGATCACGAGGTCGAACGGGTCGCCATTGTGGCGCTCAATGCGGGCATCGAAGTGTCCCGCTCGCTGGGCGACAACGGCAGCCGCGAGCTGTTGGAAAAAATCCTGGTCTCCGAAGAGGAGCACGCCGACTGGCTCGAAGCGCAGCTGGAGCTGATTCGTCAGGTCGGCGAGCCCAACTACCTGGCGCAGCAGATCAAGACCGACGGCTAGCAGGCGCTTTTCAGCGCCGAGCCTCGTGTTGGTGCCACCGCGCCTCCCCGAGGCAAAACGCCTCGCTCGATATTACGCGTGCTGTGCCCGTTGGAAAGCATCCGCTCTCGGCGCCTGCGGCCGCAGCAATTAGTTGCGCTGGCACACGCGCTGCAACATCCCCAAACAAACACGGCCGGGCGAAAACGTTAAGCGCTTGCTGGTCGTGATCATCCACTCTTCTTGAGGTCACTCAAATGGCATCTCGTCTCCTTCGTCGAAAAATTTCGGTCGCCAAAAAACATTCGTTCGTCGAGCACTCGGCAGAGGTACCGGCGGCCGTGCTCACCGACGAAAAAGAGTCGATTTGGTCGCACTACGTCAACCCCTTGGTCGCTCGCGCGCGCATCACGTTCTATCGCGTGCGCCACAGCGCCGACTGGTTGCTCAAGACGGCGCGCCAGTTGCGTGGTTCGCGCCAAGCCGCGACTAAAGCGTAACGCCCGCGGGCCGCTTCGGCGCTGATTTGCCGAGCCGACGCGCGCCCTGTGCTACAAGGGCGCCGCTTTGCCTGCGATCGTCACAGCGCAGGAGATCACCAAGAGCTTCGGCGCGCGGCGCGTGCTCGACGGCGTGTCGTTTGCTGTCGACGAGCAAGATCGCATTGGCCTGATCGGCAAAAACGGGTCGGGCAAATCGACGCTGCTACGCCTGTTGGCGGCGGCAGCCAACGGCGCGACGGGCGTGCCCGAGGACGTGCCGGACACCGGTCTCATCACCCGAAGGCGTGGTCTGCGCGTCGAGTACGTCGCGCAGGAGCCGCGTATGGACGGTGCGCTCACCGTTGGTGAGGTGCTCCTCGGTGGTCTCGGTGAGCACACCCGGGCCAAGGCCGAGCTTGAGACATTGGAAGCGTCCATGGCGACGCTCGATCCGGCGCGACTGACCGAAGCGCTGGCCCGCCAGGCGGTGCTCCACGACGAGCTCAATCGCACGGGCTGGGACCCGCAGCACGAGATCCGTGGGCTGGCCGCCGCACTCAAGCTGGCCCCGCTCGATGTCGCGACCGGGACGCTGTCGATCGGCGAGCGTCGTCGGGTCGCATTGGGTCGGGCGCTCTTGGCCGCGCCGGATCTGCTGGCGCTCGACGAGCCGACCAATCACCTCGACGCCGACACTGTAGCGTGGCTCGAAGAGCGACTGCGCAGCCGCGCCGGCGCGTTGCTCCTGGTCACGCACGACCGCTATTTTCTCGACCGGGTCGCGACGCGCATCTTGGAGCTCGACCGCGGCCAGGTCTACGCCTACGAGGGCAACTACTCGCGCTTCGTCGAGTTGCAGGCCGAGCGTCTGTCCGCCGAGTCGGAAAAGGAGCGGCTGCGGGCCTCGTTCGTCCGGCGCGAGCTGGACTGGATTCGCCGCGGGCCACAGGCGCGCGCGACCAAGCAGCAAGCGCGTATCGACCGCTTCAACGATGCCGTGTCGGCTGCGCCCACCGCCGCCGACAAGCTGACCGGACCGATCGCGCTGCGGCTGCCGACCGGCGGCCGCCTCGGCAAGACGATCTTGGAGATGCATGCGCTGGGGAAGTCGCTCGGCGGCAAGCGCCTCTTTTCCAACCTCGAGCTCATCTTGAAGCCCGGCGATCGCATCGGCGTGGTCGGCGAAAACGGCGCCGGCAAGACCACGCTCATGCGCATTCTCGTCGGCCGCGAGCAGCCCGACGAGGGGCGCGTGGTCACCGGACAGAACACGCGCATTGCGCTCCTCGACCAGGGGCGCGCGGATCTCGACGAGAGCAAGACGGTATTGGCCGAGGTCTCCGGCGA
>JBBQIO010000864.1:0-2089 GCA_038325015.1 Polyangia bacterium | reverse complement strand
CCGGTACCGCAACCAATTTCCAGGACCTTGGCGCCCTCGGGGACGACGAAACGCGCCAGTCGCTCGATGGCGTCGTAGTAGGCGCGGTTTTTCGCGCGCCAGGCGTCTCGCTGGTGTGCAAGGTGATCGAGCTCCATGGTGCGGCGATGCCGGATTTCGTGCTCGAGGCGCTGGAAGCGGTCGACGGGTAGGTCGCTCATGTGGAGCGTTTCTTAGACGAACGACGGCCGAATTACAAACGAGTCGCGGGCCTGCGCTCTCGGTCAATGCACGCCATCGATCAGCCGTCGCGCGTCGTCGGAGAACCAGGCGCAGGGCTGGTTCAGGCCGTCGGCGATGAAGCGCGCGGGCGTCATCACACGCAGCGGCGCGCGCCAGCCGGCGACGAAGCGCGGATCGCCGAGCAGCACATGATCGGGCAGCTCCGACCACAGTGACGCCGGTTGATCGAAGTTCCATTGGCCCTCGGCGGCCTCGAACGTCGTCAGCACGTGACGGCAGGCCTGCGGCGTCCGTTGGCGAATGCGCCGGAAGTATCCGTAGAACGATTGGCCGTCGCGGCCATACCAGCTGGCCTCCGGATGCGGCAGTTTCGTGTACGTCTGGGCGTAGGGGTAGATGGCGAGCCGATTTGCGTCCCAACGCTGCGCCAGCACGAGCTGCCCGACGACGACGACGAGCAGCGACGCGGTCAGTGCATGCCGCACCCAGGGCGGGGCACGCGACAGCAGCGAGGCGGCGAGGAGCACGCCGACGATCGGAAAAAAGTCGTAGCGCTTGAGGTACGCGTAGTCGACGTCCGCGTAGACGGATGTCACGACGGACAAAAGGAGCATCGTCGCGGTCAGCAGATGAGGCCGCCAATCACGGAACCGTCGCCCCCACCATAAAGCGACGACGTAGACCGCGAGCTCGACGGCGAGGGCTAGTGCACCCAGGGTGCGCGGCGACAGAGGCAGCGATGGAATGCGATACGCGCTGTGGGCGACCCCGAATGAGAACGCCTGGCCGATGCCGTAGGTGATCGGCCGACCGAGGCCGCCGAGCGTATTGGGCCGACGAAACAGCACATGCAACGTCGTCGACAGGGACAGATGCGAGGTCGCGGTCAGCACCAGGCACCACAGAACCAACGTCGCGAAGAGGGCGACGACGACGACGGCCTCCACCAACCGGCGCCGCCAGCTCCGTGAGCGCGGCCCGCCGATGAGCGCGGCGTAGAACGGCGGCGCGGCGTAGAGCACCGCCTGCCACGACAGCAGCACCGAACCGCCGACCAGCATTCCCGCGAGCACGCTGTCCTGCAAGCGCCACGCGCCGAGCCGTCGCACGGACAGCCAAAGGAGCGCGGCGGCGGGCGCGAAATAGAGCACGTTGTCCTCGAGCGTGATGAGCAGGAACACGTTGACCCAGACGGTCATCCACGCGACGGTCAGCATCACCGCGACGAACGCGTCCTGGGTGAGCGCGTGGCACGCGCGGAAAATGATCGCCGCGCCGCCGGCGAATGCCACGGCGTCGACCAGCCGAAAGCCGTCGATGTTGGTGCCGCCAAACGCGCGCGCGATCCAGATGCCGACGAGATACACGTTGCCAATGGCGAAGTGCGCGTCCCACGGCGTCGACGACCAGGACAGCTTGCCGACGCCAAATTCGGCGAGATAAGCGGCGTTGTCCCAGTTGATCAGGACCAGCCAGCGCGCGGACGTCGCAAGCCAGGCGAAGAGGAATGCCGCCGACGCGACGGCAGCAGTGAAGGCTAAGGGCCGGCGGCGCATTTTCCGGCGCACTTTACGCCGATCCGCGCGCGGGAGAAAAGGGCGTGCGCGTCAGCAGCGCGTGGCTGCCGCCTAAATTTAAATTAGATTGAGCCTCTGTGGGACAGCCTCAGCATGCTTGTGCTGCATTGCAGTAGACCAATTCCCCAGGGCGCAGTCGCGGTCACGATGGGGCACGCACAATAGGTAATGCGCAATTTGGCGCCACGCTGATACCGTAGCGAGCGCCGCGGCCACTACAGTCGCCGGAAAACTGGAGGCTCGATGTCGATTTCCGCTCGCCTGCTGTTGTTGGTCTACGCGATGGGTCT
>JBBQIO010000863.1:0-2107 GCA_038325015.1 Polyangia bacterium | reverse complement strand
GCGGCGCTCACTCACGACTTACGGCGCCTCTGCCATCACTGGCAGCTGCATTTAGTCGCTCGGCGCGACGCCCCCGGCTTCTCGGTAGCTGTAGATGGCCTGCGCGGCCGAGACCAGCGCCGTGTAGACCGCCTTGTCGCTCGCCGAGACCTGCTCAAGGTCGCCACCGACGGCATCGAGCAGGTTGTCCATCCAGATCAACGAGCCGTAGTCGAGGGTGCGCAGCTGCTCGATCATCAGTCGATCGACGACCGGTCGACCGCTCAAGGCGGCCCGGATCTCGCGCAACTGGCGCAGGTGGTGCGCGCTCATTTGATTCCGGCGGCTCGCTGGAGCTCTTCGATCTGGGCCTCGATCAGCATCGACTCGCGCGTCGCGCGTAATTCAGACAGCATGCGAACAAGCCTGTAGCCATCTTCGCTCCGTAGCCTGCCCGCGCGCACACTGCGATAGACCTTCGCCTGTTCGCGGAACAAAAAATCGCTACCGTCAAGCCGACCGACTTTCGCTGCGTAGATGACCGTCGACGACGGCGCGATCCGCGCGACGGCCTCGCTGTCATCGTCATCGTCGACGAGCTCGAACACGTTGTCGGCCATGGTCGTCCCTCGGCTCAGGCAGGGGCGCCGGTTGCAGGGTCGATCCAGCCGGCCCCTTGCCACACGATCAATTTCCCGAGGCTCAAGTCGAGGTAGTGCATGGCCGCGTCGGCGCTCGTCAGGATGGGCCTCTGCGCGGTCGTGCCGACGATGGCCAGCGGCTTCCACCCGTTGCTACAGGCGATGTCGGCATCACACGCGGGGAGATCTGTGAGGCCGGCCGTCGCGACGTAGGTGCGACCGTTGGCGGTCACGGTTGAGGCGGCGGCGCGCAAGGGGGTCGTGATCGGAGCGATACAGCGAACTGTGTTCATGGTCAATTTCCTTTCAAGGTGCTTAGTCGAGTGCGGCAATCTCGGAATTGACGCGGGCTTCGATCGGCGCGCAGTCGACAACGATGTGCCCCGGAACGTTCTTGAGACGGCTGTCGAAGGAGAGCGTCGCCTCGGGATACGGGAAGCCCCTGAAGGCCTGCAACTGGGGCCATGCTGGCAATCCGCCGATCGAGTCGAAAGGTTGCATCGGGATCGAGCGTCGGCGGCCGATTGGGATCCCACCAGCCACTTCGGCATCGAGCGCAACGTTGTTGGTTGCAACGAGTTCGGCGACTGCTTCTCCCGCCGCTCGGTAACAGGCGTGCACTTTGGCTGCCTTCGTTTCGAGCAGCGCGACGATCTGCTCGCGCGTCATGGCGGCGAGCTGTACGCCGAGCGCTGTGTCGCGGGCGTGTAGTTGATTCAGCTCGTCTTGGACCGCTTCGCGGCCGACTTTGTCGCGCTCCTCGGCGAGTGCGGCTGCGGTCGCGAGGGCAGCCGCCGCTTGCTTCTCGGCCTCGGCGTCGCGCTGGGCACTGACGAGAGCCTTCTCGTCAACTTCGCCAAGCCGGAAACGGCCCGCCAAGGCTCTGAATCGGGAAGCGAGGGGCATAGGTGCGTCGGGCACCGTTGCGGCCGTGGCGGGGCCGGGTTTCGGCGGTTCGGCGATCGCTTTGCGCAGGATGGCGGTCCGAGCGGCGATCTCCGCCCGCTCACGGCGGATGGTTTCAGCAGGGGTCAGGCTGGCCATGGGATTCCTCTCGAAACAAGTGTGGTTGGTGGTGGACGACGAACCAAGCAACGTCATGGCTCAGCGAGGCGTGGATTGCTTCGCGATCGCCGCTGCCGGCAAGAAACTGGGCGAGGTTCGATAGCAGGTAGTCGCGATTCGGTTGTTCGGCCTCGATGTGATCGCGGCGGTTGCCCTCATCGTCGATGTGATCGGCGATGCGCCTCAGTGCGCTCCGGTAGAAGGGCGCGCAGTCTCGCGCCATATCTCGCAGGCCTTCGGCAATTTGCCAGAGCTCTTCCGGACTGCGACCGCGGATCGGCATCCCGTCGTCGCCGAGTGCGAGCATCGCGCTCATCGCTTGGCCTTGCGCAATTGCTCCGGCAAGGTGAGCGCGACGCCGCCCCGCCGGTGCGCGAACTTGAGCATGTCGCGAAACGTGGTCACTTTGCCGACCGGCGCTC
>JBBQIO010000862.1:0-2108 GCA_038325015.1 Polyangia bacterium | reverse complement strand
TCGTCGACCACCGAGCGCACGCCGGACGGAAAGGTCGGATCGTCCTGGCTGACGACCAGCAGCGGGCCGGCGCGGTCGAGGCGCTGCATCACCGGCTCGACCAGCACGCAGGTCGGGCAGTCGCGCTTGGCGACAATGACGAGGCCGTCGCGCGGCAGGAGGGAATCAGGCATCGAGCAGGGCCCTCACTTGGGCGTCGATGAAAGCAGCATCTTGCGGGTTGGCCAAGGGGTTGCCGGCGCGATGGCCCCAGACCGAGGGGATCTCGACCAGCCTGCCGTTCGCGAGGTGGGGCAGCTCGGCGCGGTTGTCGTCGGTCTGGAAATAGAGGTCGGTCGCCGACGGCATCAGCAGCACCCGGGCCTTGATGCCGGCCAGCGCCATCTCGAGGTCGCCGCGATAGAGGTCGTTGGCCGAGATGTCGCCCATTTGCCAGGTCCGCAGCTGGGCCAGCAGATCGTGCATGTCGCGCCGCACGAAGCCCGCCTCCCAGGAGCGCACGAGGAAGTCCTCGAGCGACGTGAAGCCCAGCCCGCGCCACAGCTCGCGGCGATAGAAGGTCTGGCTCAGCGCCCAGCCGGCGTAGATGCGGCCCATGGCGCGCTTGCCCTCTTCCTCGCTGCGCGCCGCCAGCAACGTCGTGCGCACGCCTTCGAGGAAGACGAAATTGTGCGGCGCGGTGCGGGCCGAGCCGCAATTGACGACGATGCGCTCGACCGACGCCCCAAAGAGCGCCGCCCAGTGATAGGCCTGCTGCGCGCCCATCGACCAGCCATAGACCAGCTTGACCCGCTCGACGCCGAACACCTCGTTCATCAGCCGGCGTTGCTGGGTGACGTTGTCGTAAGTCGTCGCCTCCGGGTATGCGCCCGCCGCGTAGTTCGACGGCGAGGTCGACAGGCCATTGCCGAACATGTTGGGAATGACGATGAAGTATTGGCTCGGATCGAGGCAATGCTCGGGACTGACCAGCCATTCGATGTCGGTGTGCTGGGCGCTGTACGAGGTCGGATAGACGATGACGTTGTCGCGCGCCGCGTTCAGCGTCCCGAAGGTCTTGTAGACGAGGCGCGCCGATTTGAGCGTGCCGCCGCGCTGCAGCGCGAGGTCGCCGCACTCGAAAACGCCTTCGCTCGTCCTCATGAGGGCGTCATCACGCGAAGCTCTTGACGATCTCGCGGTTGACCTGGAGGTAGCCCTTGGCGACGTATTTGAGGTGCGGTCCCAGATGGCGGTGCGCCTCGGGCAGATGATGGAAGGCGATGTTGGGCAGCAGGTGATGCTCGGCGTGGAACGGCAGGTTCCACATGATGAAGCGCAGCAGCGGGTGGCTGAGCGTGGTGCGGGTGTTGGCGAAGCCGTCGTCGGAGTTGGGGCACAGCGTGTGCTCGCACACGAGGTAGAGCCGCAGCAGCGGGGCGCCGACCGCGAGCGGGATCAGCCACACCCATAGCAGCGCATCGGTGTGCAGCAGGAGCGAGCCGGCCAGCAGCGCGGTATAGAAGGCGAGCAGCGCGCGGCCCCAGCGCCGTACCTCGGGCCACGCCTTGTCGTGGATGTAGGTGACGTCGCCCTGGAAGCCGAACGGGAACAGCAGGATGTCGCGCGTGCGCAGCACGAAGAACGGGATCGAGCTCACCCGGAACAGATAGTTGCCCCAGGTCCGCGGCGTGCCCGAGGTCACCAGCTCGGGGTCGCGGAGCGGGTCCTGGGTGTAGCGGTGATGGGCCATGTGATAGTGCCGGTAGAAGCCGGCATTGTTGAGGATCGCGGCGCCCGAGAGGAAGGCCAGCCCGTCGGCCAGCCAGCGCGTCCTGAACGAGCCGTAATGCACCGATTCGTGCATCGCGCCGAACAGCGCGTTGACCAGGATGCCCTGCAGCAGCAGCGCCGGCAGCACGGCCCAGGTGCCGCGCGTCGCCAGCACCAGCCAGCCGCCGGCGACCAGCAGCAGGGCGTGCGCCGCGGTCTGCTGCGCGCCGGCCAAGTCGGAGCGGGCATAGAGCTTCTTCAGCACCGACGCCGGCACGACCCGCATCTGGCGCGCGCGCTGGCCGGTGATGACGTAGGGATTCGCTGGCGGGGTCGCCGCCGCGGTTACGCTATCG
>JBBQIO010000861.1:0-2113 GCA_038325015.1 Polyangia bacterium | reverse complement strand
CATCGTTATTCCATTGTAGAGTCCTGCCAGGAGATAGTCATGAACCGGCTTCGCACCATTGCCTTCGGGCTGCCTCTGCTGTTCATCTGCACCGCCTGGGCGTCGCCGCCACCGCCACCGCCACCGCCAACGCCACATGGGGGATGTGATTCTCCGGAAAGCCACCAGTTTGACTTCTGGGTGGGGCGCTGGAAGGTCTCGCCCAACGGGCATCCCGAGCGCCACGTCGCCGACAGCCTGATCGAGAAGCTTTATCAGGGCTGCGCGGTGCGCGAAAACTGGATGCCGGTTTCGCCCGGCAGCGGCGACGGTGGCAGCCTCAACGCCTACGTGCCCGCGGACCACAGCTGGCATGAAACATGGGTCGACGCGTCGGGTGCGCGGGTCGAGTTCAAAGGCGGCTGGAACGGGACGGCGATGGTGCTGACTGGTCGCTGGCCGATGCCGGGACATCCCAAGCAAATGACTCGCATGACCTACACGCGCGCGGCGGATGGCAGCGTCCGGCAGCTCGGTGAATCCTCGGACGAGGAGGGCAGGAGCTGGAAGCCCAGTTTCGATCTCATCTATCGCAAAGTCGCATAACGTCGCAACGTGAATTAACGATCTGATCAGAGCGACGTGCTGCGACTGATGTCGCTATCGAGATTGACGCCGAGCGCCGCGTGCAAGCTGCGCAGGTCGGCCATCAATTGCGCCTTTGCCGGCGTCCTAGCGGAGGCCACTTCGTGCACCAGCCGCAGCCCATCGTCGATGGTTTTGGCGACGAAATGAACGCCGCTCGTACCCTGGAGGGCGGCCAGCGCACGCATCACGGTGCGGACGATGCTGGTGCGAAACGCGTTGCCGATAGGCGCCGTGACCAGGCGACGTAATCGCGGCGCGAGCTGGCGCAGCCGGGTTGCGTTCTCCGCGCGCGTCGGAGCGTCAGGCGGATCGGCGGTCGGCAGCACAACCATAAACGTCACGAAGTCACCGCTGCGGGTTCGCAGATACGTGTCTGCCCAGTCAAACAGCCATTTGGTGCGGTGCAGGCGCGCCGCCGCTTGGTACACAACGAGAAAGACGTCGCCGCGACCGAGCACGGCTACGCCGTCTTCGGCGAGCACCTTTCCGTCGATCAACATGGCATCACGCGCCCGAGCCAACGGTCGGTGAGCCAGCGCAGCGGATCCTTCGCCTCGGTCAACGCGCGCTCCACGGCGCGGGCTTTGCGATCCGGCTCCGGGTCGCCGTACGCGCGGGCGTAGAGAATCCAGTTGGCCAGCTCATAGTGGTGCAAGAGCGGTCCGAAGCGATGGCCGCTGAATCGATCGAGCGCCTCGAGCGCGCGCTCGGCGTCGTCGCAGGCGAAGAGCGCGGCGGTCGCGTCGGCGAGCAGCTGTCGCAAGCCGGCAAACGCCGCCTCCGGATCTTCGGCGATGCTGGTGAAAAGCGCTGCGAGCGCCTCTTCGTCGAGCCCCGCGCTCAGCGCCGCATCCGACATGGCCGGCACCTGGGTGGCCAAGAACGTCGACTCTGGGGCGTGTCCGAGGAGGCGCCCGACCAAGTAAAGATCGAACGCGCTCGCGATCGACTCGCCCAAAAACAGCGCATCCGCCGACGGGCGTGCACCCGGAGTATCGAGCGCGTTGGCGGCCAGCCGATGCCACGCCACGTGCGCGACGACGTCGGCCGGAACAGTGGGCTCGACCAGCACATCGCCGCCTTCGCTCGCGCCCCAGAAGGTCAAGTTGAGAAACAGGGCGCGATCCCAGCTCGCTTGTGCGTTCTCGGGAAGCACCCGGAAAAGATATTTTTCGCGTCGCAAGATCTGCGCGAGCTCGGCGAACAAGCCGACGTGCCGAAACGAGTCGGCATCTTCGATCGTCAGCTCGTCGAGCGTCAAACGTACGAACGGAGCCATGACCAAACACCGTAACATGAGCGCTATATACTGCGCAGGTGGTCGTCGCCATCACGCAGCTTGCCACGTCGATCGTCGAAGAGGCCGCCGCGCTGGCCGCCGATCTCGGCACCGTCGCGTACGACGAGCGACTCAAGCTGAGCGCCGGGCTACCCGCCGTCGTGCTGTCTACGCCAGACGAGCTGCGTGCAGCGTCGATCGTGGAGC
>JBBQIO010000860.1:0-2114 GCA_038325015.1 Polyangia bacterium | reverse complement strand
CGCGCGAAAAATCGCCGGTCACGCCGTTGAAGCCGAAGCCCATCATCTCGGTGACGTACAGGCCGCGCTTGACCCCCTTGACCACCTCGGCTGCTTTGGTGGTGCCCACCTGCATCACCAAGTTCGAGGTCGTGACGTGCGGTGCTCCGCCGACCCCGCGACCGGCCGATCCGTTGGACGCGCGACCGAGCTTGCGCGCCGAATAGGTGTCCAAAAGATAGGTCTTGAGCACCCCGGCCTCGACCAGGAGGTTGCGCCGCGTCTGTAAGCCATCGCCGTCGAACGCGCGCGATCCGGGCGCTCGCTTGATCAGGGGATCGTCGACAATCGTGCACAGCGGTGACGCGATTTGGCTGCCCTCGCGCCCGACCAGATAGCTCGACTTCCGGTAGATGGCGCCGCCGGACATGACGCCGGCGAGCGCGCGCAACAGCGCCCGACCCGCTTCGGGATCGAACACCACGGTCATTTCGCCGGTGTCGATTTTGTCGGCGCCGAGCTTACGCACGGTGCGTCGCGCCGCTTCACGGCCGACAAATTCCGGGTCGTCGAGACGCGCCAAAAAGCGGTCCGCGGTCCACCAGTGACCGCTGCGCTTCTTGCCGTCGGCGTCGTCGCAGATCGGCTGCACGGTCAACGATTGGTAGGTGCCGCGGGTGCCGCCGATGAAGCCGGCCGAATTGGCAAATGCGCCGGCCCCGATGGTTCGGCCGAAGCTGGCCCCCTCGGAGTTGGTGACCTTGTCCGAATAACCGCGGGCCGCAGCCTCGCCGCGCTTGCACATCGCCAGCGCATCGGCGGCCGACAGCGAGCCGGCCTCGGGGTCGAACAGGTCGAGCTCGGGCAGCGGATAGTCGAAGAGCGCCGCGTCGGGCAGCTCGTTCAGCTCGTCGGGCTCGGACAGCTTGGCCAGCTCGACCGCGTCGGCGACGAAGCTCTCGAGCGCAGCCGAGGAAAAATCGGACGTGTAGGTCAACGACGCGCGATGGTCGCGAAAGATGCGCAAGCCAACCGCCTTGGACGACGCTTCCTGCACGAGCTCCGGCTCGCCCATCCGCACCGTGCACGACAGCTCGCTGCCGGCCTGCACCACCGCCTCGGCCGCATCGGCGCCATGCTTGCGTGCCAGTGAGCAGGCACGTTGCGCCAGCTCTTTGAGCTCCTCCAGCTGAACCTTCGCGCTCATGCTTTGGTGCCTCCGACGGTAATCGCCGCGATCTTGACGGTCGGTGTGCCGACGCCGACCGGCACCGACTGACCATCTTTGCCGCACGTCCAAATACCGTCCGACAGTTGAAAATCGTGGCCCACGTGCGTGACCTTGGTCAGGACGTCGGGGCCGTTGCCGATCAGATTGACGCCCTTGAGCGGCGCCGTGATCTTGCCATCCTCGATGAGGTAGCTCTCGGTCAGCGAGAACACGAAGTCGCCATTGCCGATGTCGACCTGGCCGCCGGAAAAGCGCTTGGCGTAGATGCCGCGCTTGGTCGAGCGGATGATCTCTTCGGGGTCGTCGGTGCCCGCGGCCAAAAGCGTATTGGTCATGCGCGGCAGCGGGTTGTGACGGAACGATTGGCGCCGGCCGTTGCCCGAGATGGCGCCGCCGAAGTGCTTGGACGACAGCTGGTCCTGCATGTAGCCGACGAGGATGCCGTTTTCGATGAGCACGTTTTTTTGCGGCGCGTTGCCCTCGTCGTCGACGTTGATGGCGCCACGGCTGCCGACCACGGTGCCGTCGTCAATCACCGTGCACTTGTCGGAGGCGACGCGCTGGCCGATGCGGCCGGTGTAGTTCGACGTGCCCTTCCGGTTGAAGTCGGCTTCGAGGCCATGGCCGACCGCTTCGTGCAGCAGAATTCCCGAGTCGCCGGGGCCGAGCACGACCTCCATCTGGCCCGCCGGAGCGTCGACAGCATCGAGCATCGCCACGGCAATGCGCGTCGCTTCCCGGCCGTGCGCTTCGGGCGTGTGGGTGTCAAAGTATTCCATGCCGTAGCGACCGCCGCCGCCCGACGATCCGCCCTGACGCTTGCCATCGACCTCGGCCAGCGCGTGACAGCCAAAGCGCAAGAGCGGCTGCTCGTCACGCGCCATCTTGCCGTCGGAGGTGACGA
>JBBQIO010000859.1:0-2114 GCA_038325015.1 Polyangia bacterium | reverse complement strand
CACGCGGCAGCTCGATCATCGTGCCTACTGTGTACTGTATCTGCACACCGGATTCTTTGATCACTCCGTCTGCGGCTTGGACGACGAGCGCGCGCAGGATGATTAGCTCTTTTTCGTGGCCGATGAGCGGCAGCATGATCTCGGGCCGCACCTCCAGCCCGGCGGCCCGGCACTCGACCGCGGCCAGGAGGATCGCCTGCACCTGCGTCTGATAGATCTCAGGATGCGTGATGGCCAGACGGCAGCCGCGATGGCCGAGCATCGGGTTGGCCTCGTGCAG
Organism: Polyangia bacterium; assembly: GCA_038325015.1. Lineage (GTDB taxonomy): Bacteria > Myxococcota_A > Polyangia > Palsa-1104 > Palsa-1104 > JBBQIO01. The sequence continues at coordinate 1,834 of JBBQIO010000859.1, read as the reverse complement.
CGCCGCGACTCGGCCCTTGACCACCTCGGCCGAGACGCCGAGCTCGCGCGCGAGGGTCTCGATCTGCGCCGGCTCGGTCGGCAAGAACTCGTGCAGCGGCGGATCGAGCAGCCGGATGGTCACCGGCAGCGCCCTTTTTTGCTCGTCGACCATGGCCGTGAAGATGCCGACGAAATCCTCCTTTTGCATGGGCAGAATCTTGCCCAGCGCGCGCTGGCGCTCGCTTTGGGAGTCGCTCAGGATCATCTGGCGCACGGCCAAGATCTTGTCGACGCCGAAGAACATGTGCTCGGTGCGGCACAGCCCGATCCCCTCGGCGCCGTAGTTGCGCGCGGTCTGGGCGTCGATTGGCGTGTCCGCGTTGGTGCGCACCTTGAGCGTGCGCGTGGCATCGACCCAGCGCATCAGCGTCTGATAGTTCTCGTCGAGCTTGGGCGCCGACAGCGGCATCGCACCGGCCATCACCTCGCCGGTCGACCCGTCGAGCGACAGGACGTCGCCGCGCTTGAGCACCAGCGATTTGCCGCCCGAGATCCGCGCCGTGAGCTGCTGCTTGCCGTAGTCCACCTCGATGTCGCCGCAACCCGCGACGCAGCACTTGCCCATGCCGCGCGCGACCACCGCGGCGTGCGAGGTCATGCCGCCGCGCGCCGTCAAGATGCCCTCGGCGGCGGTCATGCCGTGGATGTCCTCGGGCGAAGTTTCGACGCGCACCAGCACGACCTTTTCGCCCTTTTGCTTGAGCTCGACGGCGTCATCCGCGTGGAACACGATCTTGCCGACCGCCGCGCCGGGCGAGGCCGGCAACCCCTTGGCGATGACCTTGCGCTCGGCCGTGGGATCGATCATCGGATGGAGCAGCTCGTCGAGCTTCTGTGGCTCCATACGCAAGACCGCTTCGTCGATGGTGATGAGCTTTTCGGCCACCATCTCGACGCCGATGCGGACCATCGCTTTGGCGGTGCGCTTGCCGGTCCGCGTCTGCAGCATCCACAGCTTGCCGGTCTGGATGGTGAACTCGATATCCTGCATGTCGCGAAAGTGCTTTTCGAGGAGCGTATAGACCTCGACCAGCCGCAGATAGGGCGTCGGCAGCTTCTCTTCGAGCGACGATCCGTCGCCGAACGACGACGCCTTGGTCAGCGCCTGCGGCGTGCGAATGCCAGCGACGACGTCCTCACCCTGCGCGTTGATCAGATACTCGCCGAAAAAGCGGCGCTCGCCGGTCGACGGATCGCGGGTGAACGCCACGCCGGTGGCGCAGTCGTCCCCCAGGTTGCCGAAGACCATGGCCTGCACGGTGACCGCGGTGCCCCACTCGACTGGGATGTTGTACATGCGGCGATAGGTGATGGCGCGCGGATTGTCCCACGAGCCGAAGACTGCGCGCACCGCGCCCCACAGCTGATCCCAGGGGTCGTCGGGGAAGTCGCGCGCAAGACGCCGCTTGACCTCGGCCTTGAACTCGCCGACCAGCTCGCGCAGATCGTCGGCCGAAAGCTGCGTGTCGAGCGTGACGCCGCGCGCCTCTTTTTTACGATCGAGCAGCGCCTCGAAGGGATCGTGGTCGTCCTTGGACTCGGGCTTCATGCCGAGCACCACGTCGCTGTACATCTGCACGAAGCGCCGGTACGAATCCCAGGCGAAGCGCGGCGAGCCGGAGCGCTTGGCCAGCGCCTCGACAGTGGCGTCGTTCAGCCCGAGATTCAAAACGGTGTCCATCATGCCGGGCATCGAGACCCGCGCCCCGGACCGCACCGAGACCAAGAGCGGCGTGGCATTCGCGCCCGACGCACCGAAGCGCGCCCCGACCAGCGCTTCGATCTGTAACACC
>JBBQIO010000858.1:0-2122 GCA_038325015.1 Polyangia bacterium | reverse complement strand
GACAATGCTACGAGCTACGGCGCGGCCGGCCAAATTGGCCTGGGCGGCAAGGTTTTTTTGGGCAAGTCGTGGGCGCTGCGCCTCGACGTGCGCGACAACATCTACCAGCAGCAGGTGCTGGCGGTGCGCCAGCGTGTGCAGGATTTTTCGCTGACCCTGGGCGTGAGCCTGTTTCTTCCGACAGGACGGTGACCGGTGCTGCGACTCAGAGAAATAGCGATCCTCGTGCTCGTCTCGCAGGCGCTCGGCGCCGGCGCGGTGCAGGCGCGACCCAAAAAGAAAAGGCATCCGGTGGCCGTGGCCCCGGCTCCGATTGCGCCGCCGGCGGACATTCCCTCGCCGGTTCCCGAACCCATGGTGGCGCCGCCGCCCCCTCCCCCGCCGCCCGTTGTCGTGGCGCCGCCGGTCGTCGTGGCGCCGCCGCCCGCGGCTGGCGAATCGCTCGATCTGGACGCGCTAGCCAGCGAATACAACACCCTGTCCGACGAGCTATTTCGCTCGCGGGCCAAGCTCGAGCTGTTGGGCAAGGCCCTCTATCAAACCAAGCTGCGGGCCACGCTGCGCTACGGCGCGGGCCGTGTCTGGCCGCTCGGCAAAGTCACACTCACCGTCGACGGCCAGCCGGTGTTCACCGCCGATACGCCCAACGCCAGCAACGACCCATTGCCGCTGTACGACGGCTTCGTGGCGCCGGGACGACATCGTCTGGCGCTGCGCGTCGATTGCACCTCGGTCGGCGGCGGTAGCCTGACGTACGCCGCCGAAGGGCAATTCACCGTCGAGACCGTCACCGACCGCGTGACCCGCGTCAACTTCGCCGTCGACGAGAGCGGCGACGGGCCGGCGCACCTCGACGAGAAGAAGTCAGGCACGTTCGACGTCAAGGTGCGCGCCGACGTCAAACAGCTAGCCAAGGATGCGGCCCCGTAAAATGGCCCGCTCGGCGCTCATCGCCCTCTTGTTCGTCGTCGCCCCGCTGAGCGCGGCGGAGGCGGCCCCGCGCGCGGCCAAGCGAAGCGCTCCGCCGGCCGAAGCCATCGACTACGTCCACGCCCTTGAAGAGCGCGGCCTGATCGACAAGACCCTGGGCACGCCCGAGCGGCTGACCGCCGAGGATCGGCTGGCGCAGGACGAGCTGGTCGCCGGCAAGCCGTCGAGCGCCGCGGCGCGCCTCTACGCAGTCGTCGAGGGTGGCCGCTACGCGGATCTGTCGGAGACCGACGATTTTCAGGACGCCGAGTATCGCCTCGGGCTGGCCCTTGAGCACGGTGGCTCGAGCCGCAGCGCGCGCCGCTATTTCGTGCGCGTCATGGCCCGCGGCCAAGAGGCGCTGTTCTATCAGGCGGCGCTGCGCGGCTTCGTCGACACCTGCATCGACGCGCACGAGATACGCGGCTGCGTGACCGAGCTCGACGCGCTCGCCCCAATCGACATCGGCGAGGAGATCGCCTATCTGCGCGGACGCGCTGCGTTCGAGTCGGCCCAGATCGCGGATGCCGAGAGCGAGCTCGGCAAGGTCTCGCCGCAGAGCCGATTTTATTCGGCGGCGCTGTACCTGCGCGGCGTGATTGACGTCCGCAAGCGCGACTGGAAGGGCGCCGAGGACGCATTTTGCTCCGTTGCCGACGTCAAGCCCAACGACACCTTGCGCTTCTTCATCGATGGTCGCTACTACGCGATCCGCGATCTGGCGCGCCTCGGTCTGGGGCGCATCGCGCACGAGGAGAAGCGCTTCGAGGACGCGTTTTATCACTACTTTTTAATCCCCTCGGACTCCAACAAGCTGGGCGACGCGCTCTTCGAGGCCGCCTGGTCGTCGCTCGAGCGGCATGAGTACGATCTCGGCGCCCGCCTGGTCGACGAGTTCTTGCGGCTCTATCCGCACTCCGTGCGCACCTCCGAGGCGCAGCTCCTGCGCGCCACGCTGTTGGTCAAGACCTGCCGCTTCGGCGAGGCCGAGCGCGGCTTCGACGGCTTTTTGGGTCAGTACGAGCCGCTCCTTGGCGCCGTCGACGGAGTCCTGGCAGATGCGACGTCACGCGCCGCGTTGGCCACTCGGCTCGCCGCCCATGCCCGGGGGCAGCGGGCCGCGCTCTCGCCCAACGATCAGACGCTGTTCGAG
>JBBQIO010000857.1:0-2124 GCA_038325015.1 Polyangia bacterium | reverse complement strand
CTCGGCGCGCGCCTTCAGCTCCTCGATTTCGCGGTCTGTCTTGCGCGAGGCCAGCTCCTCGGAGAGCGAGACGTAGTGGGCGCGCTTGGCCTCGTTCTCATCGACGTTCTGTTGCAGGCGCGAGATGGTTCGGTGCATCGTCCCGATGACCTGTCCCAAGGACAGCGTGAACATCCGTGACTGCGCCTCGTTGTGGCGCATGAGCTGCGCAAGCAATCCGCGCTCGTTCGCGGGCTCCGACATGAACGCGTCGTCGTCCCAGTCCTCGTCGCGGGCGCGGAACCGCAGCACGAGGCGCCCGACGGTCTGCGTGTCCCGCAGGGCGAGCACGACGTAGCGCTGGAGACCGCCGAGGCCATTCGCGTCTCCACTGACGGTCTCCTGCACCTGCGCCAAGAGCTGCTCCAGCGCCGCTTCCTCGGGGATGCTGTCGCCGAGCGGGATGGTGCCGACATCGCTCTGTCGATCGTTGACCGCCACATGCCGAATGACGAGCCGGTCCGGAAGCTCGCCCGGCTTGCCAGCGTAGAGATTGACCAGGAAGCGGCCGATCTGATTCGCGTCGAGACCGACGTCGCTCATGCGTTCTCCCGTGAGGCCAGCCACAACACACCGGCGATGCCGCCCACCACGAGCACCACGGGGCCCCAGGATTCTCCCGATGGCCCGACTGGAATCGATCCGCCGGTCGGATTTGGTTTAGGCAGTTCTGGGTACGGCGGTCGGGGGCGCGCGATCGCGGCCGGGGCGGAAGAGGGCGGCACCATGAGCTTTGCGAAAGCGCGACGCAGCTCTTCGAGGCGCTTGCCAAGCGCGTTCATCTTCTCGCGTGCCTGGGCGCGCCGCGATGAATACCAGCCGGTGGCGTCGTCCCGGAACGCGCGCCACTCCGCAAGAAACGTGATCCACTCACGCGCGAAGGACGCCGGCAGCGTGACACGTCGAATCTGCCGGTCGAGCGACTCGATGGCTGCGGCCTTCGACGCGAACTCATCCTTCACGCTCGCCCCGACGTCGACGGGCTGGTCGTCGCCCAGACCCTCGCACTCGACCTCGTAGTCGCGGAACTTCACGCCACCGCTCCCGTCGTGATGCGGGCGACGGCGCGCGCCCGACCGACCGTGCTCGCGACCGAAGTCAGGGCCCAGGTGCCGACGAGAGCAGCGGCGAGCCAGTAGAGCTTGTTCCATGCTACCGGTGGGCCGCCGGGAGCTGCCGGCAGGGGTGGGGAGACCGAATGCCCGCCGGCCCGGTGAAATTGCCCGCGCCACTCCTCCACACGGCGGCGGTAGTCCAAGACCTTGTCGTAGATGACGCCCCAGGTGCGGTCCCACCAGTCCTCGTGGTTTTGGTGAAAGACCTGCCACTCGGCGACGAACCTCCGCCAGGCGTCTTTGAACTCAACGTTCACGACCGACGACATGATCTCGATGTCGAGCTGCCGCACGGTTGCGTCGATGGTGTTCATCTCCGCGAGCATCGCGCCCGGGGTCACCACCAGCGCGCCGAGCGCGTCCATATCCTCACACTCCCTGTCGTATGCGTTCATGACTACGCCGCCTTCCTGTGCGGATCGCGCTTTCGTGCCAGCGCCGACACTGCCAAGAAGCCTCCGACCGCCAGCGCGCCGAACAGAACCGAGCCGCCGCTACCCGCCACGGAGGCGACGAGCGGCGAGGCGGGCGATGGGGCGCCGCCCCCGTACATCTGCGCGACCGCCTTCCACCACGTGAGCCGCGCCGGGTCGGCGAGGTACTTGGCTCCCCCGCCGAGGCGCGCCGCCGCCTGCTGAATTGCGTCCACAGTTATGCGGCCCGCGGTGATGGCCTGCGCTTCGAGCTTCCGGACCAGACCCGCGAGAGCGTTGTGGCCGGCGTTCCAGCCTGCAGTCAGAAGCTCGACCCAGCGCCGGTCTTTCCAGTCCGCGCGCAACGACGGCACCTGGTTGTAAAGGCCGATGACCTGCCGGAGGTGATCGGCGGCCACCTTCGTGTTGAGGTCGGGGTCGAGCAGGTCGGCCAGCCGGTACTTCGTGCCGCGGCGTTTGTTGTACGCGGTGAGCGCGATCTGAGTGATCTGAAAGAGTCCCGTCGCGGTGCTCGTCGGGTGCACGGCACGCGGATT
>JBBQIO010000856.1:0-2125 GCA_038325015.1 Polyangia bacterium | reverse complement strand
TCACGATCTACAACCTGGCGCGCGAGATCATTCGGCTGTCCTCGTCGGGGTCGCGCATTGCCATGGTCAAGTGGGACCACCCCGACGTCGAGCTGCGCGTGCCGGCGGTCGGCAAGGCCAAGGAGCTGCTCGACTGGGGCGCCAAGGTGGATCTCGAAGAGGGCCTCTTGCGCACGATCTACTGGTACCGCGCGCAGCCGAACGCGACCGTTTCGCGCGCATGAGCGCGGGCGACGCGGCCATTCGAGCGGACCGGCTCGGCAAGACGTTTCACGTCGGCTTCTTCAGGAAGCGCGTGCGTGCCGTCGAGGAGGTCAGCTTCACCGTCGAGCGCAACGAAATTTTCGGCTTCCTCGGTCCGAATGGCGCCGGCAAGACGACCACGCTCAAGATGCTCATGGGGCTGATCTTTCCGACACACGGCAAAGCCGAGATCTTGGGCCGCCCGGTCAACGACGTGCGCGCCAAGCGGCAGCTCGGCTTTTTGCCGGAGAATCCTTACTTCTACGACTATCTCTCGGGCGCCGAGCTGCTCGATCTGATGGGGCGGTTGTGCGGGCTCGATAGGCGTCGTCGGCAAAAGCGCGCGGGCGAGCTGCTCGAACGGGTCGGGCTCGGGCGCGCCGGGCAGAGTGCATTACCACTGCGCAAGTATTCCAAAGGCATGTTGCAGCGGCTCGGCCTGGCGCAGGCGCTGGTGCACGACCCCGAGCTCGTGGTCCTCGACGAGCCGATGAGCGGCCTCGATCCGATCGGCCGAAAAGAGATCCGCGACCTCATCGCCGAGCTGCGCAAAGACGGCAAGACGGTCCTGTTTTCGACGCACATTCTGTCCGACGTCGAGCTCCTGTGCGACCGCGTGGCGATGATCGTCGGCGGCCGGCTGCGCGACTGCGGGCCGCTCGACAAGCTGCTGTCGCCGCGCCTGTTGCACACCGAGCTGGTGCTCGATGGCCCGGCCGGTCAAGAGGTGCGTCGCCTCTTGCCCGACGCCTCGGTGGACGACGCGCTCAAAGCCGCGCTGGCCCAAGGGCAGCATGTGGTCTCGCTGTCGCCGCGTCGCGAATCGCTCGAAGATCTCTTCATTCGTGAAGTGCAGGGCGGCGCGTCGTGAGGGTCGTGGCCATCGCCATCAACACGTTTCGCGAGGCGGTGCGGAACAAGATTCTCTACGTCCTTCTGTTCTTTGCGGTCCTCATCATCGGATCGGCGCTCGGGCTCGGCCAGCTCTCGCTCACCGAGCAGGTGCGCGTCACCCGCGACGTCGGTCTCGGAGGGATAGCGCTGTTCGGCGTCCTCATCGCGCTCTTCGTCGGCGTCAACCTGGTCTACAAAGAGATCGACCGCAAGACCGTCTTTGCGCTGATTCCCAAGCCGATGCATCGCTGGGAATTCATCTTGGGCAAGTACCTCGGGATGGTGGCGACGCTGGCGGTGCAGGTCGCGATCATGGCCGTCGTCTTGTTCGCGGTCTTGCTGGCGCAAGGCTCGGCGGTTGCGGACGAGGGCGCGGTGGTGCGCGCGCTGACCCTTTTGTTCGTCGAGATCATGATCGTGACCGCGGTCGCCGTGCTGTTCTCCAGCTTCACTACGCCGCTGTTGTCGGCGCTCTTCGGCTTCGGCGTGTTCATTGCCGGTCGCTCGACACCCGAGCTGCGCGAGATCATTTCGCGCGCGCAGGAGCCGACGACGCGTCGTGTGCTCGGCGCCGTCGTGCACGTGCTGCCAGACCTCAACCTTTATTATGTGTCGGGCAGCATGGTCGATGGCCACGCGGTCTCGGTCTCGGGGCCGCGGTTCGTCGAATGGTCGTACGTTGCGATGGCCGCTGGCTATGGCGCGGCCTACATCGCCGTCCTCTTGCTGGCGGCAATGCTGATCTTTTCTCGGAGAGATTTCGTTTGACCTCGCAGGAAGCGACACGCCGCGTGCTCGGCATCGCCGGCTTCGTGCTGGTGTGCGCCCTGGTGCCCGTCACGCGCGTGGTGTGGTCGTCGGCCCGCGAGCTGCGGCAGGCGCACGCGGCGACGGCGCCGGGCGAGCGTCTGTTTCACCTCGGCATGGCCGCGCGCTTGTACGCGCCGGGCAATCCCTATTCGGCACGCGCGCTCGACGAGCTGGTCGC
>JBBQIO010000855.1:0-2125 GCA_038325015.1 Polyangia bacterium | reverse complement strand
ACAGCAACGTCGCGTTGGCCAACTTCGGCGCCAGCCTGACCCTGCCGCCGGGCGCGTCCCTGACGCCACTCGCGTCGCCACCCGTGCCAGCACTGCCAGCACCACCGCCACCCGCCACGCGCGTCGACATTGCCGGCGTGCACACCCGTCCGCCGCCGCCGCAGCGCTTCGTCGTGGCGGGTCGGATCCCGCGCGGCGTGGCGACCCTGCTCGCCGCGCATGGAGGTGTCGGCAAGACGATGTTCTCGCTCCAGCTGGGCGCCGCAGTGGCGATGGGCGCGCCGTGCATGGGGATGCCCGTCGACCCCTGCCGCGTGCTCGTCTACAGCGCCGAGGACGCCGCCGACACAGTGCGGCGTCGCGCGGCTCGCATCTGCTCAGCGATGCACCTCGACCCGACCCGACTCGCCGAGCAGTTGATGGTGCTGGACGCGACGGAGAACCCGACGCTCTTCACGTCGCTCGGCACTTCGACTCAGGCATTGGAGAGCCTGCGCGCCGACATTGCCGAATGGCAACCGGGCTTGATCATCATCGACAACGCCAGCGACGCCTTCGACGGAAACGAGATCGTGCGAGCTCAGGTGCGCGCCTTCGTGCGCATGCTGGCCAACCTTGCGAAGCCGCTCGACGCGGCGCTGCTCTTGCTGGCCCACATCGACAAGGTCAGCGCCAAGGCCGGCACCGCGACCGAGGCTTATTCCGGCTCGACGGCATGGAATAACAGCGCCCGCTCGCGCCTGTACTTGTCGGTCGAGGCCGGCGGCCAGCTGCGCCTTGATCACCAGAAGTCGAACTTCGGGCCGCTCGCCGACCCGGTGTACATGCGCTGGACCGACACCGGCCTGCTCGAAGCCGCGATGCAGCCGTCGGCGGTCGATACCGAGGCGACCGAAGCCTTCCAGAGCGAGCAGATCCTGCACCTGATCGGCGAGGCCTTTACGAAGGGCGACCCCGTGCCCGCTGCGGCGAACGGGCCGCGAACGACCTACCACGTGCTCAGCGCGCATGCAGGGTACCCGTCCGGCCTCGACTCGAAGCGGCTCGGCGTCGTGCTCGAACGATTGCGCGCGTCCGGGCTGGTTGTCGAGGAGTCGCGGGTCGGTGCCAACCGCCACGCCAAGGGAGTCTTCCGTGCTGTCTGAAACCACGCTGCGCTCAATGCGCTCAATGCGCGCTGGATTGTTTAGCGCAGGGGTGCCGCGTTTAGCGCATTCCAGTGCGCTAAATAGCGCTGGGGGTTATAGGGGGTATCTCGCGCGCACTCGGATTAGCGCATCACCTCTGTGCCCGAACCGCCTCCAGACGCTCAGCCGATCCGCGCCAAGCCGCTCCGCCACTCGCTCAGCCCGCACGTGCTCGATCCCCCGGAGGACGGCCTCGTGAACGCCGAGCCGCTACTGGAGGCCGAGATCACCGCCCTCCGAGCCGCCCATGCCCGTCATCTGGCCGGAGCGCCGCCTGCCGCCGGCGACGGCCAGCTCCTCGATCGCGTGCTCGGCCGCGTCGTCATCGTGCTGGTCCGAGACGCGGCGCGCGAGAAGCCGAGCAGCGCCGACGTGCTGCGCGCGCTCGGGGCGTCGCTGGCCAAGTTGCGGCCGACGCGCGAAGAGCGCTGGCAGCTGGTCTCGTTGCTCGCGTCGCCGCTGCTCGCCGACGTGCGCGCCCAGCTCGGCGGGGGGCGGCGATGACGACCCAGATCCTGCTCGCGCGCCGGTCCTATGGCGGCACGGTGGCTACGTTCCGGGTGATGTGCGAGGACTCGCAGCACGCCCGGCTGACGGCCGAGATCCCGAGCGACGCCGACTTCCACGCCCGCACTTACTTGGCGCTTGAGCGCGATCACTTTCTCGCCGATCTACGTCGAAGGTTCGCCGTCGTCGTCGACGCCTGTTCCCCACCCGCCGGCCCGCCGGCATCGTCCCTAGGAGAGATCCATGACCCAGCAATCGAAAGTCTCGCTCGCCCCGCTGATGGCGCTCACTAAGCGCAAGCCGGAAGAGATCCAGAAGATCGACGACCCCGTCGGGCTCGACAAGGCCTCCCGTAAGCGATCGGTGCAAGTGATCACGGAAAAGAACGCCATCACCGTCAAGATCGGCGCGGCAACGATCTTCCTGAACGA
>JBBQIO010000854.1:0-2129 GCA_038325015.1 Polyangia bacterium | reverse complement strand
GATCGACGCACCGAGCAGGGCCAGCGCCGAGAAATATTCGGCGTGGCGATCGCGCTGCACGATCTGCGTGGCCACCGTTTCGGGTGCCAGGCCGAGCGACGCCAGCGCCTCGGCCTCGATGCTCGGTGCCAGGTTGGCGTACGTGCCGACGGCACCGGCGATCTTGCCAACGGCGATGGACGCGCGTGCGGCCAAGAGGCGCACGCGATTGCGCCGCGCCTCGGCGTAAAAGCCGGCCAGTACCAGGCCGAAGGTGACCGGCTCGGCGTGAATGCCGTGTGAGCGGCCAATCAGCGCCGTGTGGCGGTGCTCGTCGGCGCGACGGGCCAGAACGGCACACAATCCGTCCAGCCCTGCGACGATCAAATCGGTAGCGCGCATCAACAGAAGGCCGAGCGCCGTGTCGAGCACGTCCGACGAGGTCATGCCCAGGTGGAGCCAGCGCGCCGGGGCGCCGGCTAGCTCCTCGACATGGGTCAAAAAGGCGATGACGTCGTGGCGCGTGCGCTCTTCGATCTCCAGAATGCGGCGCGCATCGAGCTTGCCGAGGGCCGCTTTACTGACAGCGTCGGCGGTCCCTTTGGGGACGCGCCCCTCGGTCTCCATCGCGCGGCAGGCGGCGAGCTCGACATCGAGCCACACGTCGAAGCGATGCGCATCGCTCCAGAGCTCGACAAAAACCGGACGGCTGTAGCGGGCGATCATGCCGAGTCTCCCAAGGCGGAAAAGTCGAAGGTCATCTGGCGCCGACGCAGGGTGCGCGCGGGCGCGATGTCGTAGAGCGGGGTCGGGGCGTGCGGCGTGGCGAGCGTCAGGCGCGCCGGATCGATGACCTGAGCGAACGCCGCCAAGGCCAGCTCCGGCCGATTGTTGGCCCGCGACAGATGCGCCAGAACGACCTGCGCCGGCGCTCCCCATCGACGGCAAATCCACGACAGCAGCATGGCCGCCTGCGCGTTCGACAGATGGCCGCGACCCCCCGAGACGCGCCGCTGAATCGACAGCGGATACGGGCCCAAGGCCAAGAGCTGCGGATCGTAGTTCGACTCCAGCACCAAGAGGTCGACGTTGTAAAACGCCTCGGCCAGCGGCTTGGTCGGCTGCCCGCAGTCGGTGCAGATGGCCAGGCGCGCGCCGTCGGGTGCCTCCAGTACGAAGGCCACCGTCTCGTCGGCATCGTGCGGCAGCAGCACCGGCATGATGCGCAGCGCACCGATCCGCAGCTCGACGCCAGACAGGACGCGCGTCGCGGTCAGGCGGCGTTTTCGCCGCGTTCCGGCTGTCGCGTAGAGCGGCCGTCCGAGCTTGGCGGCCGAGCCGACGTGATCGGCGTGGTCGTGCGTGATCAGCACCGCGTCGATGTCGTCGAGCGTCAGCGCCGGATCGACCAACGCGAGCCGACGTGAAATCTCCGCGCGACAGAGCCCCGCGTCGATGAGCAGACGCGTGGTGTGGCCGCCGTGGCTGGCTTCCACGTAGACCACGTTGCCCGAAGAGCCAGAGGCGAGCAACGAGAGACGCACGCCAAGACCTTAGCAGCTCAGTGCGGCGTCGCGCAGCAGCGAAAACCGACCTCCGCCGAGGTATCGCTGGCGTCGGCGTGTTCGGTGTGCGAGCAGCGCGCTTCGTTGGGCGGGCCGAGCACCGAGCCGCCTTTGTGCGCCGGCGTGCCGTGCCCGATCACCCACTCGGCGGCGTTGCCGCTCATGTCGTAGGCGCCCGACGCTGATCGGCACGCGGCCCGTGAGCCCGCCGGAATCAGCTTGGCATCCGTCCGACCGCTGCCGATGTTGCAGCGCCGGCCATCGAAGCTCTGGCCCCACGGATAGCTCGCGCCATCGACGCCGCGACACGCCGCCTCCCATTCGGGCGCTTCGCACAGGCGCTCATGGCGGGTTGCGCATAGCGATTCGGCTTGCGCAAAGGTCACGTCGACGCGCGGAACTTTGCCGCGACCGGGATATTCGTACACATCGACGCACGCCGCTTTGCCGCGGCTGACGACGCGGACCGTATCGGCAGGACAGCCGTCTTTGACGACCGGAGTCGGTCCTGAAGAAGCCAGGGTGCCCGCGGTCGGCACGCTTGCGGCCGGCGCGGTCAGCGGCTGGACAACATTGCTCGGCGCG
>JBBQIO010000853.1:0-2130 GCA_038325015.1 Polyangia bacterium | reverse complement strand
GCGCAACCTGGTGTCGAGTTCGACGCACTTGCGCTTCAACTCCTCGAGTTGCTCGCGGTGGTTGTCGAGCGCGTGCTCGCAGTGTCGAAGCCGGGCCTCGTCGGAGGCGTCGGCCTTGTCTTCGTTCTTCTGGCCCTTGCGGATGAAGGCCGCCCAGAGCGCGCCGAGCAGCGCCGTCACGCCGGCACCGATACCCCCGCCCGTTACGATGTCGAGGTCGTCACTCATAGCTTCGGCGTTGGGTGGGGCTCGACGGCCTGGTTCTGAGCGCGCATGTCGGCGCGGAAGAGCAGGTCATTGGTGATTCCGATCTTCCTGTCGATCAGCTCCATCCAAACAGTCAACACATGCTCGAAGCTCTCTTGCTTCGCCTCGACAGCACCGATTCGCTTGGAGTTGGCCGCACTGACGATGTCGTTCTTCTCGACCTTCTTCTTGATGTCGGCGACAGCGGCATTGAGCGCGGCGAGGCTTTTCATTTCGGAGCCTCGGGCGCGTCCGGGTCTTCGCCAGCCCAGATGGAGCAAGCGACCCCTTCACAGCTGGCGCCGGTCAATTCCGAGGCGGGGTATCGGTTCATCTCACCAGGGTCACCACCGTCGAGGCGCGCGCAATTCTTGGCGCCCTTCGGCTTCCGCTTGCACGGCGGAGCAGCGCGGTAGATGACGGTCACGCCGCCGTCTGTGTGCGAGACTTCGGTGGTGTAAATCTTCGAGCCATCGGCCAGAAACGCGACCTTCGACACAGCGGCGTTTTCAATGTCGCCGGGTAGTGGTTCGTGCGGCAGTGCCGAGCCGATGCCGAGGCCGGCCATGAGGGCGACAACTCCGACGATGCCGGTTTTAGTTTCTGGAGTCATGGCGTGCACTTCGTTGGGTCTGGGTCGACTTGGACTTGAGAAATGATGCCGCCGCAGGCAAAGCCGGTAGATGAGTAGTTGCCGATGTAAATTGAGGCCGAGGTGATTCCGCTTGTGTCTAAGCCGCGCGAACTGCCGCTTTGACATGTCCCGTTTTTACAGAGGGTGAATTGACTACCGACCGCGCCGACGCGAGCCACCCAGCGATTCGACAATGCATCGCGCGGGAGTGTTGAGCCGAAGTTGGTAGACAGGCCGCTGTACCATTGCGACGTAGCGGGGGTGGCGAAGAAGGCGTCCCACTCGAACGAGCCCCCGCCGCCATTTATCGTCACGTATCGCCCGGCCGTTGAGTTGAGGCACTGCGTGGTAGCGGCCATGCATCCGCCCGCGCTGGCGGTAGCGCCGAAGGGCGCCGGCGAAAGAGAGAATGATGTCGGGAAGTCCGTCGCTCGCGTGGCGGTGGCGCCTGCGGTTGCGATGTAGCTTGAAGCCGCAGAACTTAGCTCGCACTGCGCCCCTGTCAGAAACACATCATTCGCCGCAACCGAAGCCGTGCCGCAGACGCCCGAGCGACTGTCATTGCCGATAATGAGTCCCCCGCTGGCGGTGATGGTGCCAGTCACGGAGCATCGCGACCAAGAAGCCGAGACAAAGGAACAAGGCACGCATGTAATGCCGGCCCCTTTGTCCATGATGATGCTTGTCGTCCCGCTTGTGCCGTTGCCTCTAATGAAGACGCTGCCGGCAGCGGCGCCCGTTGGGCATGCGACCTGGTAAATCGTCGATGTCTGAGCGCTGGTGGTCGCTGCGAACTGGACGCGATCTGCGACGGTTGCGCCCCACGGTGAAACGGTCTGGTCGGCCGTGACTGTCGGAGCCGCAGCGCCTATGCCTTGCGGAGTCCACGCGGCGTTGTCGAATGCCTCTGACTGAAGTAGCGAGTTCGTCGATGCCAACTCCGCCAGCACGCCAAGTACCCCGTTACTGCCCGCCTCGACTCGCGGAAGGCTATTGCCACACGAGACCATGGATGTCGTCGCGAGGCCGGTCGTCGCGAGGCCCTCTTTAGTGCAGTAGGCGGTGCTCGGGCGCGTCCACGTCATGGCCTCGCCCTTCGCGCCCGTGATGGCCGCGCAGGCGCACGCAGAGCCGAGGCCTGCGCCGCTGGCGGGGGCGAGCTCGAAGAAGGCGTAGGAGGGAGCGCACGGCACGCCGCGCGTAGAGCGCCCGCCGGGCGTGCGTTGGCAATCGCGCGTGAAATAGCGCGG
>JBBQIO010000852.1:0-2133 GCA_038325015.1 Polyangia bacterium | reverse complement strand
TTGAAAAATGGCACCGGGCGCGCTTCGAGCTCGACGTGAAACGGCTGATCGAGATCGGCGAACGACGTCGGCACGTCGAAGCGCGCACCGATGCCCAGCTTGATGCCGACCTGCTTGAAGCTGAGCGCGCCGTTGGCACGACGGTTGGCGTAGTGCGCCTCCAATCGATAGTCGACCGTTTCGGGCACGCCCTCGTCGACCTGCGAGCCAACGCCAGCGAGCTGTACATCGGCAATGGGCGCCGCCTTGGTGCCGGTGAGATGGAGGCGTGCGTTGAAGCTGGTCTTGGGCTGCTCTTTGTGGCCGGGCGCCAACAGCTCACCGACCTCCCGCAGATCGAGCTGCTCGGTCGACACGAGGACATCCATTGGGTGACCGTCGAGCGGCACGCGCGCTTCGAGTGCGACTGCCTCTTTACCCGACGCCAACGCGCAATGGTCAACCGTGAAAGACTTGGTCACGCCAAGCGCGCAGGGCGCCCGCAGCGCCCACTTGTGCTCATGGACGGCGAGGCCGAGCTCATCCAGGCTGCCGGCGAAACCGCGCGGCATGCCGCGAGCATCGAAGGTCGGCTGACCATGGAGCTCGATATTCAGGTGTGTGGTGTCCGAACCCTGAGCCGAAATGGAGAGCCGCGCGGACTGGTGATCGGCGTAAAACGTTGCCGCCAGCGCGTTGAACGCCAGGCCGTTCCAGGCCACGGTTCGGCTGGAGCGCAGCTGGATCGCGCCGATCAGACGGGGCGCTTCGGCGGTGCCGTCGAGGTGCAGGTGGGTGTCGAGCACGGCCTCGGGCAGGTTGTCGCGACCGGCCCACGGCCCGAGGGCGAGGAGGTCGATGCCGTGAACGTCGAGCCCGCCTGCGACCGGTCCATGGTCGGCGTAGTGCCCCGACACGGAGACGAAGCGCTGATCATCGCCGATCACCAGCGGCTCGACGTCGATCCGCGGCCCGCCAGGATTCGGCCCAGCGCTGCCCCAGTCAATGACCACGCGGCTCGGGTGTCGCAGCGGCCAGCGATCTTTGCCCTTGCCGAGCGTCATCGTGTGCAGCGCGATGGCGACGGTGTGCGTCTTGGGCGAGGGCTGCACGGCGGCGTCGAGTTGCAGGCTGGTCTCGTCGGGCCCGTGCGCTTCGGCGGTGACCGCCAGTGAGCCGAGGTCGCCCGCAGCGGTGAGTACGATGTGATCGAGCTTCGCCTTTTGATAGTCGAGCTGGCCGACGGTGATGCGGCCATGGCCGCGGCCATCGCTCAGCTGGGCCGACAGCTCGGCCCGCGCGACCGACACCGGACCGACCCGCAGGGCCGCGGATTTTCCCTGCACATCGACGGAGGGGGCGCCGCCCTTGCGCGTCGCCAAAGAGGCGTGCGCGTGCAGCTCGAAGCCGCCGCCCAGTCGTCGATCGAGGGTTGCCAAGTTGCCCGACGAGATATCGACGTCCGCCCCCAGCCGATCAGCCGTGCGCACTCCGCGCGCATCGAGGTGCAGCCCATCCAGCGCACCCAAAAGGCGGGGAGTGAGGGTTCCGTCCTTGTGCACTGTCAGTCCCGAGAGACGCACGCTCGCCGGACGGTGCAGCGCGAATGCTCCCCCGCTGGTCGCCACGCGCAGCTGATCGACGGCCACGTCCCATGTACCCGCTTGCCCGGACACCTCTTGGGCGCGGCTGTGCACTACTGCGTCGAGATCGCCGACCTCGGTGCGTCCGGAGCGCAGCCCATGACCACGGACCGACGCGTTGACGACGATGTGATCGGCGCTCCGTTCGAGCTGTGCGTGGAGGGCGGCGCTGCCCCGAAGGTCGGGTGCCCCGGCATCTGCGAGCTGCGATAGATCGGTGGCGGCTGCCACCAGGTTGAGATGGCCGAAGCCGGCGAAGTCGAGCTCGCCATCGGCATGCGCCGAGCTGCCGCCGCTCGAGGCGTCGAAGCGCTTCAACGTCACTTTTCCGGCCGGTCCGACGCCGGCGAGCGCGGCGACCAATTCGATCTGCCCTGGGCGCAGCCCACGCCAGTCGCGCGCGGGGTCGAAGTTCTTCGCGACCGCCGTGGCCTGGTAGCGCAGCCCGCTGGCGACGCGCTGCATGGCTCCGTCCACCTTGAGCGCACCGCTCGGCGCCTCGATGGTGACC
>JBBQIO010000851.1:0-2139 GCA_038325015.1 Polyangia bacterium | reverse complement strand
ACATGCAGACCGAAGCCATGGCCGAACTCACACCGGCAATGGTCGAGGCGTTTCCACACCGGATTGCCACCGCGGCCGAGTGATCAATGGCCACCACAAACCTACACCCAAATTCCACCACGTTGACGGACGTGACCCCTGGCTGGCCTGGGCCGCCGGGTGCCCGGTGGTGCTGATCAGCGGCTTCACCCACCCGACCAACGAGTTCACCACGCCCTACCGGGTGATCAACTGGCACACCTGCAATTCGTGCTGGAACGACCCCGCCGTCAGGTTCGACCACAAGGATTTCCTGTGGTGTCCGCGTCACAAGGGAACGCCGCGGCAGTTCGAATGCACGCGGCTGATCACGGCCGAACACGTGAAGCGCGTGATCGGCGAGATACCCGGGCTTATCCAGGCTCCCAACGGCGCGTAGTCGCTCGCACGAACCATCCGTTCCGGCCCCCCCGGTCAGACGGCCAAGGTCGCTTTCAGCCGAGGCACGGCAAAATCGAGAAAGGCGCGGAGTTTCAGCGGAAGCAGCGGCTGCGCCGCGTAGACGAGATGGACGGGCAGCGCCTCGGGTTCGTGTGCGCGCAGCACGAGCCGCAACGTCCCGGCTTCGACCGCCGCCGCCACCTGATACGACAGGACGCGGGTGATCCCCGACCCGGCAACCGCCGCACTGATCGCGGCATCGGCCGTGTTCACCGCCAAGCGTGGCCGGATCGGCACGGCAACAGACTCGCCGTCAGCCGCAAAAATCCAGCGCGCTGACGCATAAAGCCCCTCGAACGCGATGCAATCATGCCCTTCGAGCTCGGCGGGCAGGGAAGGCGTGCCACGCGAACGCAGATAGTCGGGACTGGCACACGTGACCCAGCCGATCGCGCCGAGCCGCACCGCCATCATGCTGCTGTCGGGCAGCTTTCCGATGCGCACCGCGACATCGATATGGTCGTCGACCAGATTGACCAAATGGTCGGCCAACGCCAGCCGCACGGTGATGTCGGGATAGGCCTTGAGCAAGGCGAGCACCACCGGCTCGACATGCAGCCGCCCGAACATGATCGGGGCCGTGATCGTGAGGTGGCCGCGCGGAGTACGGTATTCGCCGGCGGCGGCGCGTTCGGCGTCGTCGAGGTCGTCCAGGATACGGCGAGCCGCCGCAACATAGGCACGGCCCGCTTCGGTCACCGACAGCCGCCGGCTCGACCGCACCAGCAGTTGCGTCCGCAGATGCGCCTCGTGATCGGATACGCGCCGGCTGACAGTGGCCAAAGGGGTCCGCAACGCACGCGACGCAGCCGACAGGCTGCCGCCTTCCACAGCCGCCAACAATGTCCGCATGGCGTCGATCCGGTCCATCGTACCTACCGAAATATGGAAGGATAGTTCTCTAACTTATAGGATACTGGAAGTCAGACGGAGCGTCCATCTTCTGCGCACCGGCCGATCCAGGCCGTAGCGCACAAGGAGACTGAGAATGTCCCGTATCCCGACCCCCGCCACGATCGCCGACGCGCCGGAAAAGGCGCATGGCCTGCTCGAGGCCGTAAACAAGCAACTCGGCACCGTGCCGAACATGTTCCGTCTGATCTCCACCAGCCCGCAGGCGCTGGAGGGCTATCTCGGCCTGTCCGCAGCGCTCGGCAAAGGCGCGTTGCCGGCGGCGACCCGCGAGCGGATCGCGCTGGCGGTGGCCGAAGTGAATGGCTGCAACTACTGCCTGTCGGCGCACACCTATCTCGGCAAGAACCTCGCCCACCTCGATGATGCCGAAATCACCGCCAACCGGAGTGGCGCGTCGAATGATCCGAAGGCCGACGCTGCCGTGCGCTTCGCAGCCAAGGTGGCGCGCGAGCGCGGTCACCTGGCCGAGGCCGATCTCGCTGCGGTCAAGGGCGCCGGCTATACCGACGCGCAGGTGATCGAGATCGTGCTGCACGTCGCGCTCAACACCTGGACCAACTACTTCAACGAGATATTCGCGACGGATATCGACTTTCCGGCCGTGGAAGCCCGCAAGGCAGCCTGAACCGCAAGGCCCCCGGCAAGTCCTGACCCGACACCAGACGGCGGGCGCCGACATTACCCGTCGGCGCCCGCTTGCTTTCTACAGGAGGCAGACTGAAACACCCATCGAGCGACAGAGCG
>JBBQIO010000850.1:0-2141 GCA_038325015.1 Polyangia bacterium | reverse complement strand
GGCAAGACCTGGTTGGCGTGTGCGCTGGCGCATCAGGCGGCGAGGTCGGGCTTCTCGGTGCTGTACACGCGCGCCGCGCGGCTCTTCGACGAGCTGCAGGTCGCTCACGGCGACGGCAGCTTCGCGCGGCGCCTCGCGCAGCTCGCCAAGCTCGACCTGCTTGTCATTGACGACTTTGCGATCTCACCGGGGAACGCAGCGTCTACCGCCCAGCCGGGCAGCGGTACCGTCGAGGCCGGGCTCTCGGCACGCGAATCCGAGGTGCTGAGCCTGATCGCCAAGGGCTTCAACTTCGCCGAGATCGCGCGGCTGCTGTCGGTGTCGCCGCACACGATCACCGCGCACGTGAAGAAGATCTACCAGAAGCTCGCGGTGCACTCGCGCGGCGAGGCGGTGTACGAGGCGACGAAGATGGGGCTGCTGGGCGGCGGGTAGCGGCCGGCATCACGTGTTCACGTCATTGCGACGGGCCTCCACCATGTCTAGGATCGGCGCCCGATCGATCAAGGAGCGCGCGATGACGGCCAGGGCGAGCACAGGTCCGATGTCGTCGCTGCGCGTCGTCGCCGGCGCGCTGCTGATTCTGCTGCTGGCACTGCTGCCCGGCGCGGCCATCGCCGAGGGCCTGCATCTGCGGCTCGACCGCGTCGACCGCGTCGCCAGCGACGCCGCCGAGCCGCCGCCCGA
Organism: Polyangia bacterium; assembly: GCA_038325015.1. Classification (GTDB taxonomy): domain Bacteria; phylum Myxococcota_A; class Polyangia; order Palsa-1104; family Palsa-1104; genus JBBQIO01. The sequence goes on along the minus strand of JBBQIO010000850.1, from coordinate 1,454 downwards.
CTCGGCGGCGTGGCAACCGATGCCACTCCGAATTTCGAAGGCTGCCGATCCTTAAGGGCTGCATCTACCGTCAGTGCGTTCCAGGCGCGCTCCCCCACAACAACTGGGAAGTACGCGTCCAGCACAAGTGTGAAATCGGGCGCAGCGTGGTTGCGAAGGTATTCCTTCATGTCCGTGCTGCCACTCTCCTCGTCGCTGCCGATGAGCAGACGAATGGTGTGCGTTCCCGCGGCGTCTTCCCGAAGCGTCGCCATGGCGAGCAAGGCCTGCACCAGCGGTCCTTTGTCGTCAGCCGATCCGCGTCCGAGGACCATGCCATCCTTCTCGACGCCTGCAAAGGGGGCAATGGTCCAGTGATCGTCCACCGGTACGACGTCGCCGTGCACCACAAGTCCCAACACGGGAGCACCGACCGGCCCCGTCAGTTCCACTTCGATCACTTTGCCTTCGTCTCTGAAGGTCAACCCCAGGTCGTGCGTCACGCGGGCAAGCCATGACTTCTGGTCAGCGAAGGCCTGGTCGTTGCCGGCCGTGGTCGGGAAGCGGATCACTTCGGCCAGCAACGGCACCAATCGCCCTCTCCACTTGGTGTCGTACGCATCGTTGAGCAAGGCAGCGCGCGCTTACGTTAGGTGAGGTCCCAGTCGCGGTTTCCGACCGCTGACTTGCGCAGCCCGTCAGCACCAAAAGGGATGTCGTCAGAGCCGTGACGATCATGCATCTGCGCCTCATGGCTTCCTCCTTGCTGCCTGGAACATGATTATGAAGAAGTCGATCGGTCGCGATGAGTAACCGACCGCTTTGAACACGCATTTCGATGTCGGCTTGTGGCCGAGAAGCGGGACAGGATCGGCCCCTTCAAACCCGACGTTGAGGGCCAATACACCTCGCGCGGACGCCTCTCGACCGCGTGACTGCTTCAGGACGACCCCTGACCGTCATTCGCGATTCTTCAAAGAAGTCGCAGGCCCCCGCCGCGACCCTCGCACCATCGGCACGGGTCAGCGAGCGCCTGCGCGCTTGACCAGCGACGCGCGTTGCAGCAAGTCACTCGCTTGCAGCACTTGCTCTCGAAGTTTCGGCGGGTAGTCTGCTGGCAGACTGGCCAGGTAACGCTGTACAACCTCAGCCACGGCGGGCGAAGAGTGTCCGGACAGTACGCTGTACACCCATTGAGTGTCGAAGAAGGTGCCACCATGCCGGCGCACGTCGAGCAGCATCGCCAGCGCCGGCGGCACGAGAGTCGCCGATGCCTGCGCACGCAAGGGATGATGCAACTCCTTGAGCCCGTCGATGACCCAGGACTCCGGCTTGCGCTTCGCCGGATCTGCCAGCTGCCTGAACCACGCCACGCGGTCTGCAGCGTCTGACGACAACACACCGCGCAAATAGATCATGCGCGCCTTGCGATCGGGGTTGGTGATGCGCCTGATCTGCTCGTCGAGCATGTCCTT
>JBBQIO010000849.1:0-2142 GCA_038325015.1 Polyangia bacterium | reverse complement strand
CCACACCTCGGGCAAAAGCACGCCCAAAAATAGCGCGATGACCACCAGGCCGCCGCCCATCCCGGTCGCGGTGGCAAACAGGCCACCGGCCAGCGTCGCGCCCAGTGCAGTGGTAATCAACAGCCCGAGATACTCGTCGGGATCGATGCCCCACGGCTCGCCCGCGTTGCGCAGGAGCAGCGAGCGGCGCGCCTTCCAGTTGGGCACCGGGAGCTTGCCGGCATAGTAGGAAAAAAAGCGGATCACCGGCCAGGTCGCGCGCAACAGCCCAGAATTCGCCACCGCCTCGCGTCGTCGCGTCGCGCGATAACCGCGCAAGACGGGCTCGACCAGCTCGCTCGAAGCGGGCACCAAATAGAGCACGGTGACGATCGAGCACAGCGCGGCCGAGACCATCGCAGCGACCTGCCAAAGCGTCTCGGTCATCGAAGTGCCCCAAGCGCCAAAAACGAAGCTCGTCGAGCGTTACACATCGATGGTCGACAATTTCCGGACCATCATGACGCCGACAAATTCGAGCAGGCAGGCCACCGACAGCACGACCCAGCCGACCGGATCGCTGTATAGCGGCGCCATCCACTCGGGCGCGACGATCTGCAGCACGCCGGCGAACACGAATGGCAGCGCGCCCATCAAAACAACCTGCGCCTTGCCCTCCGACGTCTTGGACTCCATCACGCCCTCGACCCGCATCGTCTCGCGCAGCACCGAGGCCGTGGTTTCGAGCACCTTGGGCAGCTCGCCACCGGTCTGCCGCCCGACGGTGAGTGCAGTCACGATGGCGTCCATGTTGCGCGATTTACAGCGCGCCGCCAGATCGCGCAGCGCCTCGTCCATCGGCGTGCCGAGCCGGACCTGCTTGACCAGGACGTCGGCCTCTTGGCTGATCGGCGGATCGAAATGCTGCGCCAGCGTGGCGAAGGCATCGTCGAGATTTTGCGTCACCAAGATGGTGTTGGCCAAGGATTGCAGCGACGCGTCGAGCTGCTGTTCGAGCGCTTTTTTGCGCTCACTGAGCTGCCGCTCCAGCCAAAAAATCGGCAGATACCCGCCGATCACGGCGAAAACGACCGCCAAAAACGGCGAGCCCCAAAGCACGCCGACGAGCGCGCCAGCGACGATCGATGCCAGATGCCGATAGGCGAAATCGCGCGCCCGCAGCGGCGAGTAGGTCGCGCGCAGGAGCGCGTTGCTCCACTCGGCGTAGCCGAGCCAGCGACCCGTCAGCCAGGCCCCGGTGGGCGCCCAGCCGGCGTACACGACTAAAAAGACGCCGGCCGCGGCCGCCGCCATCGCCGCCCAGCGCCACAGGTCGCTCACAAATAATCTCCGTCGGCGCACAACCCCATGGTGATGAACTCACCGAGAAACGAAGGCATGTACCCGGTGGCGCGAAACTCCCCCACGACCTTGCCACGCACCGAGGGTGAGCGATGAAACTCGAAGATGTTCTCCAGGCGGACCGTGCCGTCGTCCTCGATGCCGACCACTTCGGCCACCGAGGTGATCTTGCGCGAGCCGTCGACGAAGCGGGCCTGCTGCACGACGACGTGGATCGAGTTGGCGATCTGCTCGCGGATGGCGCGGGTCGGCAGCTCGAGGCCGCCCATCAGCACCAGCGTCTCCAGGCGCGCGATCGCCTCCATCGGCGAGTTGGCGTGGGTCGTCGTGAGCGAGCCGTCGTGGCCGGTGTTCATCGCCTGAAACATGTCGAGCGCCTCGCCGCCGCGGCACTCACCGACGACGATGCGGTCGGGTCGCATGCGAAGGGCGTTCTTGACCAGGTCACGAATCGAGAACTCGCCGCGCCCCTCCATATTGGCCGGTCGCGTTTCGAGCGACACCACATGCGGCTGCGCCAGCCGCAGCTCGGCGGCGTCCTCGATCGTGATGATACGCTCGTCGTCGGGGATGGCCGACGACAGCACGTTCAGGAGCGTGGTCTTGCCCGAGCCGGTGCCGCCGGAGACCAGGATGTTGCGCCGCGAAATCACCGCGCGCGTCAAAAAGCGCGCCATCCGCTCGTCGAGCGAGCCAAAGCCGATGAGGTCGTTGAGTAGGAGCTTGCGCGTCGAGAACTTGCGGATCGTCAAGCATGGTCCGCGCAACGCCAAGGGCGGAATGATCGCGTTGACGCGGCTG
>JBBQIO010000848.1:0-2143 GCA_038325015.1 Polyangia bacterium | reverse complement strand
GCCGTCGTCCAGGCCATCCAGCGCGGCCTGGCCAGCGGCGCCAACGACGCCTTCACCTTCGGCCGCTTCGAGAGCGCCATCGGCCATTTCCACCGCACGCTGACGGCGACGCTGGCGCGCTAGCCTTCGAGCGCTGAAAATCCGCACGAACGTGGCGAATCCCACAGAAGCCAGCCGCCGTTTGCGCTTCCATGGGAGCGACAAAACGACGAGATCGCGCTGGCCTCATCACCGGCGCCGATGCGGCCGCAACTGACCGGCCGCTTCTCCCCGACGCTACGTGCGTCGACCTGGCCCAGCTGTCCGTCTTGGGGTGGACGGCTGGGCTTCTTTTTCAGCCCTGGAGTTCCGCCTTCAGCATCTCGAGCTCCAGCCACTCGGTCTCGGCGGCGTCTAACTCGGCCTGGGCGGCGGTAAGGCGGGCGGTCTTGGCGGTAAAGCTCCTGGCGTCGCGGCGATAGAGGTCGGGATCGGCGAGCGCGATGGTGAGGCCCGCCATCTCGGTCTGCAGCGCCGCGATCTTCTTGGGCAACTCGACCAGCGCGCGTTCGCGCTTGTAGCCCAGGCGTTCGCCCTGCCCGTTCGAATCGCGCGACGTCGCCTTCTTCTTCGCACGTGACGGCGTGACACCAGTCGCTTCGATGCGCGGACCGCGCTGGTCGACGTAGTCGCTGTAGCCGCCGGCGTACTCGATCGCGGTGCCATCGCCTTCCAGCGCGATGGTCGAGGTCACGAGCCGGTCGAGGAAATCGCGGTCGTGGCTCACCAGGAGCACAGTGCCGTCGTAGTCGTCGAGCGCCTCCTGCAGCAGGTCGAGCGTGTCGGCGTCGAGATCGTTGGTCGGCTCGTCGAGCACGATCATGTTGGAGGGCGCGGCCAATGCCTTGGCGAGCAAGAGACGGTTGCGCTCGCCGCCCGAGAGGGTGCGCACCGGCTGGCGCGCCTGCTCGTCGCGGAACAGGTATTCGCGCAGGTAGGTCATGACGTGGGTGAGATGGCCGCGCACCAGCACATGGTCGTTGCGGTCCGCGAGCGTCTCCCACGGCGTCTTGTCGGGATCGAGGCCGATGCGGCGCTGGTCGATCACCACCGGCAGCAGGTTGGCGCCGAGCTTCACCGTGCCGGAGTCCGGTTCGAGCTCGCCGATCAGCATCTTCAGGAGCGTCGTCTTGCCGGCGCCATTGGGGCCGATCAGGCCGATGCGGTTCTTGCGGAAGATGCGCGTCGAGAAATCCTCGACAATGGTCTTGTCGGCCCAGCGCTTGGTGATGTTGCGCGCGGTGACCACCAGGCTGCCCGACTGCTCCGCCGAGCCCACCGAGATGGAAGCGCGGCCAACCGGCCCGATTTGTTCTCGGCGCTGCTTGCGCAGGTCGCCGAGCGCGCGCAGGCGGCCTTCGTTGCGCGTGCGCCGCGCGCGGATGCTCTTGCCCGCCCACTCGGTCTCGCGCTCGATCAGCCGGTCCAACTTATGCCGTTCGGTGGCCTCGCGCTCGATGATCTCGTTCGACCAGGTCTCGAACTCGCCGTAGCCCCTGTCGAGGCGGCGCACGATGCCGCGGTCGAGCCACAGCACGGCGCGCGAGAGTGTCGTGAGGAAGCGCCGATCGTGGCTCACCATCACGTAGGCGCCGCGCCAGCGCGACAGCTTCTCCTCCAGCCACTCGATGGTCGGGAGGTCGAGATGGTTGGTCGGCTCGTCGAGCAGCATCACGTCGGGCTCGCCGATCAGCACGCGGGCGAGCGCCGCGCGCCGCGCCTCGCCGCCCGACAGTTCGGTGGGGATCCTGCCGCCGTCGAGCTTCATCTCCTCGAGGATGGCGGCGACGCGGTAATCGTTCGGACCCAGCGAGTCGGTCAGCGCCGAGGACACATACTCGCCGACGGTTGCGTGGCTGGAAAAATTCGGTTCCTGCGGCAGGGTGGCAACCGTGGCGCCGGGCTGGGCGAAGCGCGTGCCGCCGTCGAAGATCGGCTCGCCGGCCAGGATGCGCAGCAGGGTCGATTTGCCCGCGCCATTGCGGCCGACCAGCGACAGCCGCTCGCCGGGCGCAATGCCGAGCTCGACACCGTCGAGGACCGTCTGGTCGCCCAGGTGGAAGCGGATGCCGCTCAGCGCAAGAAGGGGTGGATCGGCCATGAA
>JBBQIO010000847.1:0-2144 GCA_038325015.1 Polyangia bacterium | reverse complement strand
GAAGATCATCGCGGGCATCGTCTTTGCGCTCCTCACGATCGGCGGCATTGCGATGATGGTGCGGTTGCTGTTCGCGGCTCGCGGCGCCGGCGAGTGACCGCAGACCCCAAAGCATTCGAGACGCGTGACCTGAGCGTCGATGGCGTCTTGGGGCCCCGCGGAGCATTGTCAGTCGCCCTCCCCGGCTACGAGCATCGACCTGGTCAGCTCGAGCTCGCCCGTGCGATTGAAGCTGCGCTGGCCGATGGAACGTTCTTGCTCGCCGAAGCCGGCACTGGCACTGGCAAGACGCTCGCGTACATGGTGCCTGCCGCGCTCTCGGGGAAGCGGGTGATTATTTCGACCGCGACTCGAACGTTGCAAGAGCAAATCGTCGCCAAAGATTTGCCGCTGCTCCGAGATGAGATGGGTCTCGAGCTGCGAGCGATGATGCTCAAAGGCCGAGCCAATTACCTCTGCGCCTTGAAGTTCGAGGAGTTCGATAAAGCGCCGGTGTTCGAGCGGCCCGAAGATGTTTCGCATTGGCAACGGTTTCGCGATTGGGCCTTCGCCACCGAGAGTGGAGATCGCGCTGACACCGACGTCCCCGACAACTGGGGCACGTGGGCACAGGTCTCCACGACGTCAGAAGCGTGCTTGGGCATGAAGTGTCCGCACTACGACGGCTGCTTCGTGACGCGCGCTCGCAGAGCCGCTGAAGAATGCCAATTGATCATCGTGAACCATGCCTTGTTCTTCGCAGATCTCGCCTTGAAGGCGCGCGGAGGCGTTCAAGGTTTGGGCGTGTTGCCTTCCTATGACGCCGTAGTGTTCGACGAGGCACACGCGCTCGAAGACGTGGCGACCGAGCACTTTGGGTTCTCGGCTTCACTGCGCCGCCTGACCACGTTGGCCGATGACGCCATCACTGCGATTCCCTCGATGGAGCCACGCGCGGCTGCGCTCAGTGCGATGGCGCTGACGGTGAAAACGCGCGCCGAAGCACTGTTCCGAGCAGCGAGCGAAGTGCTGATCCCCTCCAGTGAATTCGGCGGAGTCGATGCCCGACTCGGCCCTGAATCAATGGCCCTCGCCAAGCCTGCAGCGACCGCGTTGATCGAATGTCTCGCCGCGTTGGCTGCGTTGTGCCCCGAAGACGATACCGATTTGGAGCCGATTCATCGCCGTTCTGTCGAGCTCGCCGAGGGCATCGAGAGCGTGGTCGACGCGGCAGACCCAGCGTTGGTGTTCTGGGCTCAGCTGCGCGGCCGTGGCGGAGTCGTGTTGCGATCGGCTCCCATCGATGTCGGCAAGTCACTCGACGAGCATCTCTACGGTTCAGTCGACTCAGCGATTTTCACCTCGGCCACGCTCACCTCATCTGAATCATTTTCGTACGCGGTGGAACGGCTCGGGCTCTCGGAGCACAAGTGGAAAAAGATTCGAGTCGACAGCCCGTTCGATTACCCAAACCAGGCAGCCCTCTACGTGCCTCGACATTTGCCGGAGCCTTCGAGCCCTGACTGGACTCGTGAATTCGCTCGTGAAGTGCTGCGGTTGGTACGACTGACGAAGGGCCGCGCGTTCGTGTTGTTCACCTCGCTGCGCCATATGGACGAAGTGCATGCGCTGCTCGCTCCGCACTTGCCGGTGCAGGGGCTCAAGCAAGGTGATGCGCCTCGGCGGGCGCTGCTCGAATCGTTTCACGCGCAGCCCTCTGTTCTATTTGCGTCACACAGTTTTTGGGAAGGCGTCGATGTGCCCGGTGACGCGTTGTCGTTGGTGGTCATCGATCGCTTGCCCTTCGCTCCGCCCGGTGAGCCCTTGCAAGCCGCGAGAATGGAAGCCGTACGGGCCCGAGGTGGAGCGCCGTTCGACGAATTCCAAGTGCCTCAAGCCGCGTTGGCGTTGCGACAGGGCTTCGGCCGGTTGATTCGAAGCAGCTCAGATCGCGGAATCGTGGCGATTGGTGATGTGCGATTGATCACCAAGCGCTACGGAAAAACGTTTTTGCAGAGCCTGCCGCCCGCGAGACGAATCGGAAATCTCGAGGAGCTCCGCCAGTGGTGGGAGCCCTCGAGCTCTTGATTGATCCTGCGGACTACTGGCTCAAAATTCGGCGAGCATCGACAGTCGACGCGAACGGATCTGTCGCGGCCGTCCAA
>JBBQIO010000846.1:0-2146 GCA_038325015.1 Polyangia bacterium | reverse complement strand
TACGCTGGCGTTGCATTGACCGGAATGCTGGTTTTTTGGCGACGGGCGGTTCGTCGCTTTGCGGCCTATGGCGGGTAGTCACCTCCGCGCGCCGGCGCGCCTCGGCCGCTACGTGCGCCTCCTTGGCGTGCAGCTCAAGGTGTCGCTGCAGCTGTCGCTGCAGTACCGCTTCGATTTCATCCTGGGCGGCGTGATGGCGCTGTTCTGGACGGCGTGGAATCTGGTGCCCATGCTCTTGGTATGGCGGCAGCGTCCCACGGTGGCTGGCTGGACCCTGCCCGAGGCGCTGCTCGTCGCGGCCTGGTTTGGCCTTTTGCGCGCGCTGCTCGACGGTGCCATTCAGCCGTCGCTGGCCGCGGTGGTCGAGCGCATCCGTCTAGGAACGCTCGACTTCACCCTGTTGAAGCCGGCCGACGCGCAATTTTTGCTGTCGACGGCCAAGTTCGAGCCGTCGCAATCGTTCGACGCCGCGGGTGCCATCGTGCTCATGGTCTGGGCGTCGGCGCATCTGCCGCACTGGCCCGGCCCGAGCCAAATCGCGCTCGCCCTCGTCATGACCGTCGCGGCGGCGGCGCTGCTCTACTCGCTCGGCATCTTGGTTATCGCGGCGGCGTTCTGGGTCGTGCGGATCGACAATTTGATCTTCGTCTTCAGCTCGGTGTTCGACGCCGCCCGCTGGCCGATCTCGATTTTCCGCGGTTTTTGGCGCTTTTTGTTCACCTTCATCATCCCGCTCGGCGTCTTGACCACCCTGCCGGCACGCGCGCTTCTCGGCCAGCTGCGGTTGGCCACGGTCGGCTGGGCGCTCCTCGGCTGTCTCGTCTTCGCGGTCGGCGCGCGACGCGTGTGGCGCGGCGCCATCGTCCACTATACGTCGGCCGGCGGGTGACCCCATGCGCGGTCGACGCGGCGCCATCCTGATGTCGTTTCTCACTGCACTTTCGAACGGCTGCTTCGCCGCGGGCTACGTCGCGCAGCAGACCGCGGGGCAGCTCAAGCTCTTGACCGAGCGACGCCGCATCGTCGACGTGCTCGCCGATCCCGAGCTTTCGGCCGACACGCGCCGACGCCTCACGCTCGCGTTCCGTGCTCGTCAGTTCGGCGTCGATGTCCTCGGCCTGCGCGACGGCGACAACTTCGATCGCTACGTCGAGACCCACGGCGCGCCGATCGCGTGGAACGTGACCGCGGCCTATGCCGACCGGCTGGAGCTGGTCACCTACCGCTTCCCGTTCGTCGGGCAGGTGCCCTATCTCGGCTTTTTTAAGCAGGCCGACGCCGAGCGCGTCGCGGCCAAATTTCGCCAGCGCGGCCTCGATGTGTCGCTGCGAGCAGTCGCGGGTTACTCGACGCTCGGCTACTTCGCCGACCCCATCTACTCGTCGATGATCGACGGTCCGGACGCGCGCATCGTCGAGGTCGTCCTTCACGAAATGCTGCACGGCACGCTGTACATCAAGGGCGAATCGGCGTTCAACGAAAGCCTGGCGACGTTCGTGGGGCTCGAAGGGGCGGCACTCTTCTTCGCGGCGCACGACGGACAATCGGCGGCCGTCGCGGTGATTGCCGACGCCGCCGAAGCCGCGCGCTACGAAGCCGCGTTCGCCGATTTCTTGCACGGCGTTTTGGCCGAGCTGCGGGCGCTCTATGCCGCGCCTTTGACAAGCGCCGAAAAATTAGCGCGGCGCCAGAGCGTGTTCACGCGCGCCCAGGCCGAGTATCGCCGCCGTTTTCCCACCGCGCCGGGCACGACGGCGACGTTCGTCGCGCACCCGCTGAACAACGCGCTACTTTTGTCGTACGCGGTCTATCACGAGGACACCGACCTGCACCGTCGGCTGTTCACTCGCGTCGGCAACGACCTGGGCAAATTCGTTCGGCTCTACAAACAGGCCGCTAAAAAACAGGACGCCGAAGCGTGGCTCACCGAGATCGCCGATCGAAAGCGCCCGATGCCACTGCTCTGACGCGGTCAGGTGGTTGGAAAATGCGGTCCAGCGAGGCGATAAAGTAAAGGGGACTCGGTATGAAGACAGCGGTGAAAATGGGCATCGTCATTGCGGTCGCCGGAAGTGCGTTGCTTCTGGCTTGGCGATGGCGCCATACCGATGCGACGCGAAGTCCGCCAGAGTTGGCCACGTCCACT
>JBBQIO010000845.1:0-2159 GCA_038325015.1 Polyangia bacterium | reverse complement strand
CGACGGACGCGGCACCGAGGTGTGGCTGCAATTCGCGGGGAATGGCACCCGCTTCGCGCGTTCGGCGAGTGACGCCTTCATCGACGGTGTACTGGAGGTGGGATTTGCGCTGTAAGAATTACTGGCTCGCGATCCTCTTAGTTGCCAGTCTGCTTGCGCCGCGCCTGGCGCTGGCGTTTGCCGATTCGACGCAGTTTTTTGCCAACGCCGCGCTGCCGCATAGCGCGACTGTGTCGGCCTCCAGCGAAGGCATTTATTTTACCGGCGCACCGCGCTTCGCGGGGCAGAACTGCGCGGCGTGCCACGTCGATGGCCCCGGCAAGATCGGGATCAAGGTCGGTGCGGACGTGACCTCGCTGTTCTCGAATGGATATGTTCCCGGTCAGACGTACGTCCTGGAGGTCGAGCTGCTGGGTGAAACGCAAGGTCTGTCGCACACCGGAAGTTGCACCGCGCCGCCCACCCCGCTCGATCATTATGCTTATGTGCAGTGCAACAATAATAACTACGCCCTCGAGATCGACACGCCCAGAGGGCCGCTGGCGGGCGGTTTTTGCGCCTCGGCACCAAGTAAAAACGTGTGTCCGGCGCCCAACCCGTTCGCCGATGAATCGCTGGTTGCGCCGGCTGGTGATGCAGCGTTTGGTAATCGCGCTTTTTCGGCTACGCCCGGTCAAAGCTACATCCTGGTGCGCAATGATCCCCGCATCTGGCACCTGTGGTGGACGGCACCAGCGGCCGGCACCGGTCCGCTCACGCTGCGCGTCGCGATGGTCGACGGCAACGGCGGCAGCGGCGCCGCCGATAACGATCAAGATCCCGACGACGACGATACGGTGCAGGCGGCAATTCCCATCGCCGAGGCCGGAGTGGCCACGCACGTTGCGCAACCGAGCTGCGCGTTCACCATGGCCAATCGCCCGAACGGCACGGCGCCCGTGCTCGGCGCAATTGCTTGGCTGCTTTTGGCGTACGGTATTCGTCGCCGATCGTCGACCTGACCCCGTTTCGTCACCGCACGTGTCATAGACTCTCACCGCGCAGAAGCGGAGCTCTTCGATGGATACCAACGCCCCTCACTCTCGTCCGGTCAATAACGCGATCTACTCCGCGCTCGGCGAACGCTGGTACGAAGCGGATGACGATCCGATCGCACTGCTGCGTGCCGAATCACGTCTGCGAAACGTCTGGGTCAACGCCGAGCTCGACGCGCGCTTCAGCCAACCCTGTGACGTCCTGGACATCGGCTGCGGCGCCGGTTTCATGACCAACGAGCTGGCGCAACGCGGTCATCGGGTCACCGGGCTCGATGCGTCGGCCGAGAGCTTGGCAGTGGCCGCCGCGCGCGACGTTACCGGCACCGTGAAGTACGACCATGGTACCGCCTACCGACTGCCGTATTCAGACGGGAGCTTCGCCTGCGTTGGCGCGATGGATTTGCTCGAGCATGTCGACCAGCCCAGGCAGGTGATCTCCGAGGCCGCTCGCGTCTTGGCGCCGGGCGGGATTTTTTTCTTCCACACCTACAACCGCAATTGGCTGGTTTGGTTAATTGTCATCAAAGGCGTGGAGTGGTTTGTAAAAAACACCGCCAAAGACATCCACGTCCTCCGCCTATGTCTGCGCCCCGACGAAGTCCGACAGATGTGTACCGATAGCGGACTCGCCGTCGAGCAGCTGCGCGGCACTCGGCCGTGTCTGAATCGCGCTTTTCTGCGGCTCCTGACACACGGCGTGGTCGCAAACGACTTCCGATTCACCTTCACCGCGTCGACCCGCCTGGGCTACACCGGATACGCCATCAAAAGGTCCGCACAATGAAGCTGGGAGGCCCCTACGATCCGAATTCGCTCGAACGCCGCGACCCGGATCTGATCCGCTTCCTGTTGCCGATCCTCGAGTCCTTCGACAAGATCTACTTTCGCTTGCGCGTCCAAGGGGCCGAGCATCTCGTTGCGCCGCCCGGTCAGCCGATGCTCTATGTCGCCAACCACAACGGTGGGATTTTGGGGCCGGACTTATTCTGCACGCTCGCGGTTTTGTGGCGGCAGCTCGGTCCGGAGCGGCCGCTGTTCGCGTTAGCCCACGATTTTGCGATGCGACAACTGACACCGCTCGGTCGGCTTTTGCAGCACGTCGGCGCCATCAGCGCGTCACGT
>JBBQIO010000844.1:0-2166 GCA_038325015.1 Polyangia bacterium | reverse complement strand
CTGCGTGGCATGTTGCTCGAGCAACCACACACGAGCGTCGAAATGCTCGATGCCGTGCTTGCTAACCGTCCCTCCTCGCCACTCGACGCCGTGACACGGCTGGACGCGCTCCGGAAATTCCTGACGTTGCCGGACGCACCGGTGCTGGCGGCGCTCAACAAGCGCATCGCCAATATTTTGAAAAAGACACAGTTTGGAGGCGACGTGCGTGTCGATGCCGCGGCCCTGCACGAGCCCGCAGAGCGCGCGCTGCACGAGGCGCTGCAAGCGGTGCGGGGGCCGGCAACCGAAGCGGCGGCCGAGCGGCGTTACGCCGAGAGCCTGCATTCGCTCACGGCGCTGCGCGCGCCAGTGGATGCATTCTTCGAGACGGTGATGGTCATGGACGAGAATCCTGCCCGGCGCAATAACCGCTTGGCGCTGCTGCGCGATGCCCAGCTGCTGCTGAGTGGCGTTGCTGACCTTTCACGCCTGCCCGGCTGACGCGAAGTGCAGCTGCTCCGCTCGCTGCTGTTCACCGCTTACATGATGCTGTCGGCGGCCTGTTGGGGCACGCTCATGGGCCTGTGCTTCTTTCTGTCAACGCGAACGCAGTTTCGCCTCGCCCGGGCCTGGGCGCGTAGCGTGCTCTGGCTCCTGAAAGCGCTGTGCGGGCTGTCTTACACAGTCGAAGGTCGGCAGCGTATCCCGCCCGGCAATCACGTCGTCATGAGCAATCACACCAGTTCGTGGGAGACCGTCGCGATGTTCGTGCTGTTCCCCGCGCAGGCGTGGGTGCTGAAGCGCGAGCTGCTGTGGATCCCGTGCGTCGGCTGGGGTATCGCGCGTCTCAAACCCATCTCCATTAACCGCGGCGCCGGGCACCGCGCCGTGAACCAGGTCATCGAGCAGGGCCGGCAGCGTCTGGCCGACGGTCTGTGGGTCGCCATCTTTCCCGAGGGCACGCGCGTCGTGGCCGGTGAGCACCGCAAGTACGGCATCAGCGGGGCGCTGCTCGCCACGGAGACCGGCAAGATGGTCGTGCCCCTCGCACACAACGCCGGCGAGTTCTGGGTGCGGCGGGGCATCGTCAAGTATCCGGGGGTCGTGCGCGTGATCGTCGGCGAGCCGATCAGCTCGGCCGGCAAGGAACCCCGCGTGCTCAACGGCGAAGTGCGTGCGTCGATCGACGCGAGCTTGGCGCGCCTGGCTGTCCCTTCTTAGGTGTAGGCCGGAAGGTCCCGAACGAAAGTCCGGGTCGGCGGTAGAGCGCCAGGCGCCGCCGAGCCAACGCCGGAACGGCGCTCCTCGGCGTGCTTCGGGTCATTGCGTTCTAAAAAAATCGGCGCCGTAGTCCGCGATCAGGCCGTCCGGGACGATCCAGTCAATTTGGCTTGCCATCGGTCTTCGTGGCCGCTTGCGAGCACGGCAGTCGGCGAGATTCGAGGCCGCAGCGCAGCGTCCATATGCAGGCGCCGCCTGCAGCTGGCGCTGACGAGCCCAACGCAGCGCCGAGCATTCGCGGCGGAGCCGATGTGCCGGCACCGGCATGCAGAGCAGCAAAAGCACCCGGGGCCCTGGGGACTGCAGCGTCAGCCGGTGCGGCGCACCCACGCTTCGTGGGCCGCACCCTCTTCACGGCGCATCAGCGTGCTCTTGCCGAACAGCGACGCCACCAGGTCGACGGCCACCTCGGCGGTGCGGTTGCGCAGGTCGAGGGCCGGATTGAGCTCCATGATGTCGAGCGAGGCCATGAGCCCCGTGTCGGCGATCATTTCCATGCACAACTGGGCCTCGCGGTAGGACGGGCCGCCCTGCACCGTCGTGCCGACGCCCGGCGCAATCTCCGGATCGAGGAAATCGACGTCGAAGCTGACATGCAGGTGCGTGTCGGCATCGACCCCCTGCAGCGCGGTCGCCAAGGTCTGGCGCATGCCAACCTCGTCGATGTAGCGCATGTCGAAGACCTCCAGACCGGCTTCGTGCACGAAGCGCTTCTCGCCCGGGTCGACGCTGCGGATGCCTATCTGCCGCACGTCGCTAGGCTTGAGGGCCGGCACCATGCCCGACAGTTCGGTCAGTGGCTTGGGGCCGAAGCCGCACAGGCACGCAACCGGCATGCCGTGCAGGTTGCCGCTCGGGGTGAGCTCACAGGTGTTGAAGTCGGCATGCGCATCGAGCCACAGC
>JBBQIO010000843.1:0-2170 GCA_038325015.1 Polyangia bacterium | reverse complement strand
AGGGGCCTATCGCAGCTCAGCACCAGGAGCGGCACGTGCGCCGCCGAGGCTTCAATCACCGCCGGGAAATAGTGCGCCGGCGCGGTGCCCGACGTACACAGGAGCAGCGACGGCACGCCGGTCACGCGCGCCTGACCGAGCGCGAAAAAACCGGCCGTCCGTTCGTCGATGGCTTCGTGCAACATCAAGCGCCGATCGCGTGCCGCCGCCAACAGGAACGGCGCGGATCGTGACCCCGGGCTGAACACGACATCGCGCACGCCGGCATCGGCGATCGCTCCCAGCACGAGTGAGGCCCATTCGGCGGACGGGTCGTAGAGCGAGCGCAACGTCATGGCGCCACACCCAGGACGCCAGCGAGTGCGCGCTGCTTGAGCGCGGTCTCTTCGTACTCGTGAGCGGCGACCGAGGCGCTGACGATTCCCGCGCCGGCGAACAGCCGGGCACGCGCACCATCGATAACCCCGGAGCGCAGCGCGACCCAGAACGCGCCATCTCCCTGGCCATCGAACCAGCCAATGGGCGCACCGTACCAACCGCGCGACGTCGGCTCGTGGCCGACGATGTAATCGGCGGCCTCACGTCGCGGCGAGCCACCGAGCGCGGGCGTCGGATGGAGCGCGGCCACCAGGTCGAGCACGTGGACATTGCTGCTCAGCGTGGCGCGGATCGGCGTGCGCAGATGCGTGATGTTGCGGAGCGGCAACAGCGACGGCTCCAACGGGTGCTGCACATCGAGCGAGAACGGGGCCAGTGTTTCGCTCACGCCGCGCACCACCCAGGCGTGCTCGTCGAGGTCTTTTTTGCTGCGTCGCAGCAACTCGCCTGCGCTCCGAACGTCGCCGATGGTGCCGGCCAGCGCCTCGGAGTCGACGATGCGCCCGGCGCGGCGGACCAAACGCTCGGGCGTGGCGCCGACGAACAGGGTCTCGCCGCCGGCGAACGCAAAGCGCGTGCAGGCCGGGGCGGTCAATCGAAAGAGCAGGCTCGCTTCGTCGAACGGCTGAGTGGCACGCACCACCGCCGCGCGCGCCGCGACAATCTTGTGAAATCGACCGGCCGCAATGGCGCCCTTGATCTCGTCGACCAACGTGGCCCACTCTTGGCGGGACATTTCGTCGGTGAGAGCGGCCGTCGGCCGCGGGCGCGCGATTGGGCTCCCGCCGCTCAAGATCTCGGTCAGCTGCCGCAGCGCCTCGGATGGCGTCAGCTGGTCCGTGATCGCCAGCTGGAGCCGCGGCGCCGCGCCGTGCGTGTAGCTCCAGCGCGGCAGCACGAAACGCGCGTCGGGCCACTCGCGCCACCAGCGGGCATCCGTTTCGCCTTGTTGTGCATCCAGGCTGCGCGGGGCGAACGCAAAACCACCCCACAGTCGAGCCGGCTCACCAGTCGATCGCACGAACAGAGCGGTCGCCAGCTGGCGCACGCGGACAAAGCGCTCCGGACCGGTGGCCTCTATTAGGGCCGCCGCGCCGAGGCCCAGGGTGGCCTCGCCCTCCTCCCCCGTCGGTCCGAACAGGAATGCCGGACCGCGGTTGCGCTTTTGCCACAGCGACCCGAGATCGAGCGGCTCGACGGCGACCGACTGCACGTGCACCCCACCAGGCCGCCGCAGCTCGAAGCCGGCGGCGAGCGTGCTCCACGCCGCCTCGACCATCGAGTCCTGCTGCGGGCGCGGTCGACTCACGGGCGCGCCCGTTGCGCCACGAACAGACAGGACGCGCCGAAGCTGAGCGGCTGCACGTCGATCACCTTCAGGCCGCCGAGGGCGATGACAGCGGCGAACTCTTCGGGCGGCGGAAAGCGCGCCACCGACTGCTGCAGATAGCGATACTCGCGCGCGCCCGAGAGCGCCGCACCGAGCCAAGGGACCACGCGCCGTACGTGGATGCGCGCCAGTGGACCGAGCAGGCCCGATCGCGGCTCGCACAGCTCGAGGATCGCGAGACGGCCCGCTGGTCTCAAGACGCGCGCCATCTCGGACAGAGCGAGCACGCGATCCGGCACGTTGCGGATGCCGAATGCGATGGTGACGCCGTCGAAGCTGCGGTCGGGAAACGGCAGCTCTTGCGCGTCGCCCTGCACCAGGCGGACGCGGTCGGTGAGCTCGACGCGGCTGAGCTTGCGCGCACCGACGTCGAGCATGCGGGTCGATGGATCGAGGCCGACG
>JBBQIO010000842.1:0-2174 GCA_038325015.1 Polyangia bacterium | reverse complement strand
GTCGACTTCGAGCGGACCGTAGTGCTCCTCGGCCCATGCGATGCGCAGCTCGGCGTGGCGGCGATCCCAGTCGTCGTCGCCGAAGCGGATGCGGCGTAAGAGATAGTTGAGTCGGTCCCAGGTCTGGAGGCGCAGGATCTTGACGCCCAGGTCGCGCCAAAAATCGTACTCGTCGGTGTCGAGCAGCTGCGCCGCCTCGTCGAGCGGATCGGAAGCGTCGCCGGTCTCGCTCGTGCTGCGATGCAGCAAAACGACATAATGTGCTGCGCCATCGGTGCGTCGCCGATCCGACAGATAGGCCAAGAGCCGTCGCACGTTGGGATCGGTCAGGCTCATGCCCAGAATGAGCACGGCGCGCGCGTCGAGGAGCGCGAGCAGCTCGCGGTTGGTCCACGCGCTGTGATCATTCGACAGTCGGCTAAAGTCGAGGTCCGACAGGACCAGGTCACGGGCCAGACGCGCGCGATGGGTCTGCGGCGCGTCGAACGGAAAGTAGCCGTGCAGATGGACGACGCGCGGACCGTCGGTGGTCAGCCGTCGCCCGAGATGAACGGCACGCGCCGGGCGGCCGGCCACCTGGCTGAGGGCGCGCTCCAGGAGGTCGTCGTAGTTGGTCGTGTGCAGGCAGGGAAACGGCGGCTTGCTCTCGACGGCCAGCTGGGCGAGCGCGAAATGGACCGCGTTGGGCTCAAAGCGCGCCAGCTCGGCGCGGTCGTACAGCGCAGCCTGCACGGCGACGTGAAAATCGGCGCCAGCGCGACGGCGCGCGAACTCGGCGGCGGCCAGCGATTGGCCCTGCAGCTGCTCCAGGTAGGCCGTGGCCAGCTTGTGCTCGTGACGACGTGAGGGCGCTTCGTGGCGCTCCAGCACCTCACGCACGAGCGCATTGTTGAACGCATTCCAGCCCGGCAATCCGATCGGCACCGAGAGCCCGGCGCCGACCAGGAACCCGAGCCGCCCGTCGCGATGCGCCAGCTGAACATCGCGCAGGACGTCGCGCGAGACCGAGGACAGATAGGCTGGATTGCCACGCAAGGACACGGCCGGCATCGTAGCCCGGCCGCCGCGCGCCGGCCAAAAACTCAGCCCGGTTAGAGCGGGCTTCACTTGGGTTGATCGAGCCCGGCCGCGCGAGGAGCCTCGGCTACCAGGCGCGAGGAGGGAAGCTGTCCGTCGACAACTGACTGACGAGCAACGCAGTAGACGAGGCCCGCAGCCGGCCTGGCGAAGGTCAACGCAAGTGAAGCCCGCTCTAATGCCGATCCGGCAGGACCGAGCTTTCGATCAGCTTGCCGAAGTAGTAGCGCGGCACGTCGTTGTGCGAGAGGCCGGAGAACTTGAACAGCACGCCGTGCGCGTAGGTGGCGTCGGGCCAGGTCGCGCTGGTGCGGTCGTCCTCGATGATGCCGGCGTCCCCGGGATAGCCGGTGAAGTAGCCCTTGACCGTCGGGATCATGGCCTGCGTGTTGACCTCTGGTCCGGAGCTGCAGCAGGTGTACACCGAAGCAAAGCGATGCTGCCGCGACGCGATGGCCGGCAGGTTGCCCTTGATGAAGGTCTCGAATTGCGCCGTGTCCTGGTACAGCGAATCGAGCAGGTGAATCTCGTCGATCGGCACGCCGCCCACCGTGGCGATGTCGGCCGCGACCACGTCACCTCCCGAGTGCGACGCCAGCACGACCTTGGCGATGTCGGCGTGCGTGCGCGGCCCGAGCACGGGCGTCAGATCGGCGAGCGTCTCGTCGAGCAGCTTGGTGAAGCTGCCTTTATTGGCCAGCGTGCCCGGCGCCGAGGTCGCCTGGTCGAACGCCACCTCGGGGCAAATGAGGAGCGCGTTTTTGTGGGCGAGCTCGAGCTGCGCGGCGAGCGCATAGGAGCTGCTGATCGGCAGGCCGGCGTCCTTGTTACATGAGGTGCCGGCGTCGAGGATGATGTTGCTGACGCAGTTCGAAAAGCCGTGGATGTAAACGATGATCGAAAGCGGCGGCGTGGGGTCGAAGCCGCTCGGGATGTAGACCAGCACGCTCGGATGGCTATGCGAAGGCGGAAAGGCGCCCGCGTCGAGCGAGAAGGTGTAGGTCGACGGGCCGATGAGCGGAGGGTTGAGCTTGCCGGCGTCGGCGCCACTCTGGCCGCCGTCGGACGGTGGGACGATCACCGAGGCGTCGGCCAGG
>JBBQIO010000841.1:0-2175 GCA_038325015.1 Polyangia bacterium | reverse complement strand
GGCGCGGCCGCTTCGGTCTGCGTGACGCCGGAGGTCGCGCTGACGCCCTTGGTCGCCGTCGCCCGGTCGACGCGCTGGACCGCATCGGCGAGATCTTTGCTCGCTGCGCGCGCCGCAGGGGAGACAGGAGGTGGCGCCTTGGGCTTCATTCGGGCGCGTCGCCGTTCATTGTATCCGACGGTACACGCCACTTCGCCAAGGCGCAAGAGCGCGGAGGTCGACCGCGGAAGCTCGCAGTCCGCCGGCTGAATACGCATGATATAACCCGCGCCGTGCCGGAAATGCTCGCTGCGCTTGCCGACATTCACAAGTCGTACGGGGCTGGACCCGCGGCGGTTTCCGTCCTGCGTGGCGTCTCTGTCACCATCGAGGCCGGTCAGTGGGTGGCGCTGGTCGGCCGCTCCGGCTCGGGCAAGTCGACGCTGCTGCACATCATGGGTGGGCTCGATCGCCGCTTTGCCGGCTCGGCCCGTGTGCTCGGTCGCGATCTGGCGCAGCTCTCCGACGCGGCACTGGCGCAGCTGCGCAATCAGGAGCTGGGCTTCGTCTTTCAATCGTTCAATCTGCTCGACCATCTGACGGTCGGCGAGAACGTCGCGCTGCCCCATTTTTTCGCACCCGATGGCCAGCTGGCAAAGACCGCCGAGATTGCGACGCGCACCCTGGCGGCGCTCGAACAGGTCGGGCTGGCCGATCGTGTGCGGGCCCGCCCCGGCGAGCTGTCCGGTGGACAGAAACAGCGCGTGGCCATCGCGCGCGCCCTGTTTTGCCGCCCCAAGATGCTTCTGGCCGATGAGCCGACCGGCAACCTCGACGCGCATACCGGCGAGCAGATCATCGCCCTGTTCGGCGAGCTCAATCGCGCCGGGCTGACCATTGTGGTCGTGACCCACGAAGAGCGCGTCTCCGGCGCCGCCGGCCGCGTCATCCGCCTCAGCGACGGTCAGCTCGCTACCGAGGCCGCGGCGTGACCTTCGGCAACGTCGTGCGGCTGGTGCGTCAGAATCTGTCGCGTTCGCGCCGCAGCTTCATTCTGTCGGCCTTCGGCATCGCGGTCGGAATCTCCTCGCTCACCTTTTTCTTGGCGCTGTCCGCCGGGGTGCGCCGCAACGTCATCGCGCGCGTCTTTCCCGCCGATCAGCTCGAGGTCGTACCCGAGAGCTCCAACCTCGACGGTCCACTGGCGCTGTTCCAATCCGCGCCCGCACTCAACGACAAAGTCGTGCAGGCGCTGTCGCAGCTGCCCGGAGTGCGGGCCGCGAATCGCCGCATGAAAGTCGCTTTTCCCGGGCGCGCCTGGGGTGGCAAGGAGCTGCTCGGTCGGGATGTCTACGCCGAGCTGATCTGCGAGGGGGTCGACGCTGCGGCGCTCGACGGCGACTCGGTCGGGCCGGAGCCCTTTTCCGACGAGCCCGGGTCGCTGACGTCGTGCGCGAGCGACGCCGATTGTCACGTGGCCAACGAGTATTGCCCGTATGACACCGGGCGCTGTGAGCGCCCCGTGCCGGCCGTCGTCTCGCCGTTCATTCTCGAGCTCTACAATGGCGCCGTCGCCCCATCGCACGGCCTGCCCAAGATCGGCAAGCTCTTGGCCGGGCGATTTCGCGGCTTTGAGTTTCAGGCCGAGCTCGGGCGCTCGTTTCTCGGCGGTGGTCGCGCGCCGATCGCGCCGGTGACGCAGCGGCGGTTCATGCTCGTCGGCATCAGCCCGCACGCCGCGCAGGCCGCGCTGACCGTGCCGCTCGGCTATGTGCAAAAGTGGAACGCACGCTATGCCGGCGCCGCGGCGGCCAGCAGCTTTTCGTCGGTGGTGCTGGCGATCGCGCCGGGCACCGATGTGACCCGCCTGGTGGCCGGCGTGCGCGCGCTCGGCCTGACGGTGGCCGACTCGGGCGCAGAACGCGCTGGCCTGGCGGTCACCTTTTTGACCCTGCTTTTCGCACTCGTGTCGGCGGCCATCGTTTCGGTCGCCGTGATCAACATCGCGCATACTTTTTTTCGTCAGGTCGCCGAGCGCCGGCGCGAGCTCGGCGTGCTGCGCGCGGTCGGTGCCAGCCAGCGCGACATCTATCGCTTGGTGCTGGGCGAGGCGGTGGCCATCGGCGTGTGCGGCGGCCTCCTCGGCTTGGGGTTGGCGCGCGGCGTCGGGTTGCTGCTCGATATGGCATCGCGCCG
>JBBQIO010000840.1:0-2179 GCA_038325015.1 Polyangia bacterium | reverse complement strand
CAGGTGCGCGCGCGGCGTGCCACTTTTGATCGCGCTTTTGCGGCCTACCCGTCCGATGCCTACGCCGGCCCACAGCCCCTGCGGCGTCGGTCGAAAGCTGGCCCGCGCGCGGTAGCGGCTGGCCGTGCGCGCGCCCTCCGTCGTCGCCGGCAGCCGAGGCCCGAGTGCGAACCCGCCGCGCTCAAGCTCCGCGCAGCGCTCGTCGGCAGCCCGGCTGCGCGCGCTTTTTCCCGGCGCGATGAGACGCGCCAGCGGCCACAACGGCGCCCGCCACAAGAAATGGTCGACGACCCGGTACGTCATCGACCCCTCGATAACACGCAATGCGACCTGACGGATCCCACTCGACGGCGCCTCGGTCCGTCGTGTAAATCGGGGGCATGAGCTCCCGTTCCGTCTTTCTCGTCGGCGGTGGTCCCGGCGCCATGCGCAAGACGCGCAGCCACTTTCAATACGCGCTTTCGCTCCTGCCCAAGCTCAAGGACGCCAAGGGAAAGTCAAAGAAGCCGTTGGTCGCCTACATCGGCGCCGCCAGCGGCGACAACGGCACCTTTCGCAAGATGATCTCGCTGGCCCTCGGCGGCTCGCGCGTCGAGCCGGTCAAGCTGGTGTCGGCAAGTGCGTCGGTCCCCGAAGCGCGCCAGCTGATGGAGGACGCCGATCTCCTGTTTCTCTCGGGCGGCGACGTGCATGCCGGCATGGAGGTCCTCACGGAGCGCGATGTCGTCGGTGACATCCGACGCCACGCAGAGAACGGCAAGCCGATGCTCGGCATCAGCGCCGGCTCGATCATGCTGGGCAGCCACTGGGTCCACTTCAGCGACGACGAATCGCAGACCGCGTCGCTGTTCGACTGTTTGAGCATCGTTCCGGTCGCGCTCGACTGCCACTCCGAGGACGACGGCTGGGCCGAGCTGCGCATCTTGTTGCCGCTCCTGCACGAAGCCGGTCATGACTCGGTCGGCTACGGCGTGCCAAGCCCGGGCTGCCTGCGCGTCGACCTTGACGGCCTCAAGACCAAGCTCTCGGCGCGCGGCGCTCCCGTGACCCGCCTTAAGTTCGACAAAAGCCTGGTCGTCGACGCCGGAGATCTGCCACCCGTAGAGGACTAGGGCGACAACGCTCGCAGCGTCTTGAGGAGCTCGTTTGGGTCGATCATGCCGACGTGCTTCCAGCGGATGTCTCCGCTCGGCCCGACGAGCACGAAGGCCGGGTCGCTCTTGACGCCCAATCGCTCGGCGGTTTTCAGCGCGTCAGGGAAGTAGGTCACATGCTCTGGATCAATCCGATGGCCGAGTAAAAGACGCACCGGGATCGTCCGCTTGCGCAGCGCAGCGATGACCGAAGGATTGGCGAGCAGACCGCCCGCCTCATGGGCGCTACACGCTCAACCATAGTTCCAGACGTACACAAAGATCGGCTTGCCGCTGGTCTTGGCCAAACGCTCTGCATCGACGAACGACTTGGCCCACGGCACGCTGGGGCGCCCTACCACTTCGTTCTCGGGTGCTGCGAGGCCGGCTTTCAAAAATTCCGCCAGCGTGTCGGGCGCGACATAGCGCGTGACGCGGTTGACGATTGTCCCGTCGGGCGTGAGCACGAACAGGTCCGGGCTGGAGTGGACGCCGTAATGGTCTGCGGTAACGGAATCGGCGGTCATGTCTACCTTGACCCGCACGTATTGGCGCAGCAGCGAGGCGACTTCGGGCGCGGGATAGGACGCGGCTTCCAGCCGCGCGCACGCCGCTCAACCAGGAACTGTGAATTCGACGAACAGCAGCGTGTGAGACTTTTTCGCCTCGGCTTGCGCGGCCGCGAACGTCGGACGCCAAGCGACCTCGGCGTGCGCAACTGCGGGCATCACGATGGCAAGCGATGCGATGAGCCACATCCGGTCGCTTGCGCGCATGGACAAAAGGTAGCGCGATTTGGGCTAGTCGAACAGCCCGTCGGTGGGCCCGAGCCCAGCTCGCACCACCGAGCGCTCGACCAGATCGATCACCGTGGTCGGCACCGCTCCGCCCCAGCCACCGTCGAGCACTAGGTCGAGCGACGGATAGCGCGCATCGATGTCATGGGCGTCGAGGAGCGGCTCGGACCCATGCGGCGCGGCGCTGGTCGAAATCACCGGCCGTCCCAGCTCTTTGACCAGCGCCACAACAGCCGCGCTTGCCGGCAC
>JBBQIO010000839.1:0-2181 GCA_038325015.1 Polyangia bacterium | reverse complement strand
GCGCCATCCGAGCAGCATGCAGATCCTCCTGTTGAACGCGAGCCGCGTGACGAGCTTCCGACGCTAGATCGCCGTCCCGAGCGAGATCCTCGTCGCGACGCCCAGCCACCCCGCGAGCCGCAGCATCGCGAGCCGCGCAACCACGAGCCGCGTGAGCCGCGCCGCGAGCCGCGCGCCGAGCGTGCGCCCCGAAGCCAGGAGCGTCCGCACGACCGCCGCCGCGATCGCGACGACGGGGGTGCGGCGCCGGTCGGCCTCGGCGACCACGTTCCGGCTTTCCTCGCGCGCTCGCCGCGCTAGGCCGAGGCCCCCAACGGGGACGCGACATGCGGACGATCTTCGTCATGGTGAAGTGCGCGCTCGGCAAGGCCTACGAGGTTGCCGAGCAGGCTGTCTCGGTCGAGCACGTGTCCGAGGTCTACTCGACCTCCGGCCAGTACGACCTGCTGGTGAAGTGCTATCTCGACGAGCAGACCGACGTCGGCCACTACGTCACCAGCCGGATCCAGACCCTGCCCGACGTGAAGGACACCTTCACTCTCCTCACCTTCAAGGCGTTCACCTAAGGTGAGCGGCGGCGCTGCGGTGCTCGCGATCTGGGTCGACATCGATCCGGCCGACGATGCGCTGCTCAATCACTGGCATTCGCGCGAGCATGTGCAGGAACGGGTCGGCTGTCCGGGATGGCTGCGCGGTAGCCGATTCAAGAGCGTCGAACGGCTGGGCCGCTACCTGTTGTTCTACGAGGCCGAGACGACGGCGGCGTTCGAGTCCGACGCCTACTACGCGCGGCTGCATAACCCGACCGAGCTGAGCCGCACGATCTTTCCAAGGTTCCTCGAGACCTGGCGAACGATCTGCTCGGTCGAGCGTCGACAGGGCGAGGGCATTGGCGGCGCTATCCTGACCGTGCGCGGCGACGTCACGCCATTCGAGGCGATTGCGGCGAGGCAGCCGGCGCGGATCGACCTCCTGAAAGGCGAGCCGACGGTCGGCCAGGCGCACACCACGGAGAAGGAACTACGAGACGCGTCCGACCGTCAGATCGAACGCGCGCTGGTCGCCTTCTTCTGGTCCGTGGCGGACGCGCAGGCGGCGCGTGATCGCCACGCGCCGTCGGGAGAGGTCTTCGCCCTTCAGCACACCGTGTCGAAGAGCGATCTCGATCGCTGAAGCCCGGGCGCTGCTCCACGGCCTGTGGATATCGCGCATTTTGAGGCGTCATTCCGGGCAATGGCGCGGAATCGGAGCGCGTAAAATCAGGGCCTGCACCCTCGGCCAATGCCCATATTGGCCTCGACGCCACAAGCGCGCCTATACTGCCCGAGCAGATGAAGCGCACCCCATGACCGCCTATTGTTCGAGCACCGTTATTCACCGTTTCCCGCGGTTTTCGCCGGCGGCGTCCCGGCGGAAAATCACGCCGGTTCAAAGCCTTGCACGCTCCACCGTTTTCAGGTGCGCCAAAAACGGTGAAAACGGCCGTAAACGGTCAATAACGGCTGGACGGAGTCCGGCCGGTTGCCGCACGGCGCTGGACACGCCCGTGTCGGCGAAATCCGCCCTAGTTGATCAGGCCGTAGAACTTGCCGGCGTTGGTGCAGGTGATCATGCGCGTCACCTCGGGCGAGACTGCGGCGAACTGCTCCTTGATGTACTTGTCAGAGTTCGGCCATACGCCGTCGCCATGCGGGTAGTCGGAGCCCCACATCAGGCTCTCCGCGCCCATGTCGTCGATCAGCTTGGCGCCGATGCGGTCGTACTGGAAGGTCGCCTTGCACTGGCGGCGCCAGTAGTCCGACGGCTTCATCTTGAGGCCGAGGTCGGTGAAGCGATCCTCCCATTCGAAGTCCATGCGGTCGAGCGCATAGGGGATCCAGCCGCAGCCCGACTCGCCGAAGGCGATGCGGACGTGTGGATAGCGCTCCAGCACGTTGGCCCCGATGATCGCCGCCAGGATGTTGACCAGGTTCATCTGGAAGCCGGACACCACGGTGAAGAACACCGAGCGGCCGACCCGCCCGCCGTGCTTCTGGATGGTGTCGGGCGGCACCGCGGGGAAGGTGTGGAAGTGCAGCGGCAGCTGCACGTCGTTGACCGCCTTCCACAGCGGCTCCCACATCGGATGCCACATCGGCTCCATGTCCCACGAGCAGGAGAGCTCGAGGCCGCGGATGCCCA
>JBBQIO010000838.1:0-2183 GCA_038325015.1 Polyangia bacterium | reverse complement strand
CGCGCGATGGATTACTTCGACCTCGCCGAGCGGCATGGGGGCGTGCTGGCCAAGGCGTTCAAGGGCTCGCCGACGCGCTTCTGCCTGATGTCGTTCACGTCGGACTGGCTGTTCCCGACGCGCGAGAGCCGCTCGGTCGTGCATGCGCTGAACGCGGCTGCCGCCAACGTGTCGTTCGTCGAGGTCGCCAGCGACAAGGGCCACGACGCGTTCCTGCTCGACGAGCCCGAGATGTTCCGCACGCTCGCCGGCTTTCTCCAGGGCGCGGCCAATGCGCGGGGGTTGAAATGACCGTTGCTCCGATCCGTATCGACCTCCAGCACATCGCCGATATGGTCCAGCCGGGCGGCCGCGCGCTCGATGTCGGCTGCGGCGACGGTGCGCTGCTGGCCTATCTGATGAACGCCAAGCAGGTCGATGCGCGCGGCATGGAACTCAGCCAGGCTGGCGTGAATGCCTGCGTCGCCAATGGCCTGTCGGTGATCCAGGGCGATGCCGACACCGATCTGCGCGACTATCCGGAGCAGGCCTTCGACTACGTGATCCTGAGTCAGACGCTGCAGGCCACGCGTGAGCCGCGCCGCGTGCTCGAGCAGATGCTGCGGGTCGGCAAGCGCGCGATCGTGTCGTTCCCGAACTTCGCGCACTGGCAGGTGCGCCTGCGCATCGTGTTCGGCGGCCGCATGCCCAACACGCCGTCGCTGCCGCACCAATGGTACGACACACCCAACATCCATCTCTGCAGCCTCGACGATTTCCGCGCCCTGTGCCGCGAGATGGGCGTCACCATCGAGCGCTCGATCGTGCTGAACCGCGCCAGCCGCCCGATCAACCTGCCGCCTCTGCTCTCGAACCTCGTCGGCGAGCAGGGCGTGTTCATGCTGCGCCGGGATTAGCTGCCGGAATGGCGGAAAGTCTCACTGGGACGTCACCGCGACGTCACCGGGCTGTGTAGCCACGTGAACGTACTTTCGGCGCATCGTCGCGTTGGAGGTATCATGGCCATCACCGTTTATGCTCGCCTCGGCGCTCTGTGCTACGCCGCCTGGGGCATCTTCCACGTCTACGTGGCCTGGCAGATCTACGTCCTGGCGATGACGCTCACGGCGGGCGCACAGGGACGCATGCTGCAGCTCGCGGCGTACATGCTGTCGATCGCCTCGTTCGCCATCGTGATCGGGCTGTGGCGCAACTGGCGCAACGACACGATCGGTTACTGGCTCAATCTCGTGGTGATCGGGTGGGCCGATACGATCTGGGTGCTGGTCGTCGTGCTGCCGGGCTATGTGCCGCTGGCGCGTGGCCTCATTCCGCCAGCGATCTTCGTCGCGGGCGCGATCCTTACGACGCTGGCGTACCGGGCACGCGTCGCTCGAACGTGATGTCGACGCCGCTCTCGCTCACCGGCGTGAAGCCGTGGCGGAGGTAGAAGCGGTCGGCGGGGCTTTGCTTCAGGACGTCGAGGCGCATCGGTTTGGCCAAAGCGTCCGCCTCGGCCAGCAACACCTTGAAGACGGCCGATCCCAGGCCGCCGTTCTGGAAGCGGGTCGCGAGATAGAACGAGTCGAGCGTCACGAATTCCGGGCCGACCCTGAAGCCGACGCAGCCCGCCACGTCGTCGCCTACCACGACCATACGCAGCCCCGGTTCGCCGAAGTGGCTGCGGAAGACGGCGCGCGCGCGTTCGGGGGCGAAGCGGCCGACCCGTTCGAGATGAGGACGCATCACCTCGATGCGCAACGCCAGCAGCGGTTCGAAATCGGATTCGACCGCCGGTCGGAAACGCCATGCCACCATCGCGTCAGTTGACGCGGCTCAGGAACCGATCGACGCGGAACGTGTTGACCCAGTTCTTGACGTCGAGCCAGCCGACATCCGGATCGGTCGACAGCAGCAGCATGTCGGCGCGGGCGACCAGGTTCTCCTCGGGCACGAAGCCGACGCCGCCGTCTTCCGGCGCGATGCGGCTGTCGAGCGAGTTGTCGCGATTGTCGCCCATCATGAAGTAGTGCTTCTCGGGCACGACATAGATCGACGTGTTGTCGTAGCGGTCGCTGTCGGAGCTTTCGATCAGCTCGTGCTCGCGGCCATTCGGTAGCGTCTCGACATAGAGCGTGCCGCTCTCGTAGGCGCTGACTTCGCGGCGCGGCACGATCGTGTCGTTGATGTAGAGCCGGCCCGCC
>JBBQIO010000837.1:0-2187 GCA_038325015.1 Polyangia bacterium | reverse complement strand
CCAAGGACCGCGTCTTCTGCTCGGGCGCCAACATCTTCATGCTCGGCCTGTCGACCCACGGCTGGAAAGTGAACTTCTGCAAATTCACCAACGAGACGCGCAACGGCATCGAGGATTCAAGCCGCTACAGCGGACTCAAATTCATTGCCGCGGTCAACGGCGCGTGTGCTGGCGGCGGCTATGAGCTGGCACTGGCGTGTGACGAAATTGTGCTGGTCGACGATGGCAACTCCGCGGTCAGCCTGCCCGAAGCGCCTTTGCTCGCCGTGCTGCCCGGCACCGGCGGGCTCACGCGCGTCGTGGACAAACGGCATGTCCGCCGCGATCTCGCGGACTTCTTCAGCACGCTCGTCGAGGGCATCAAGGGCAAGCGCGCGGTCGAGTGGCGCTTCGTCGACGCGGTGTATCCGACCAGCCAGTTCAAAGAAGCCGTGCAGAGACGTGCGCACGAGCTGGCCGCCGGCTCGAGTCGTCCGGTCACGGCCGCCGGTATCACCCTGAACCGGCTGAACCCCACGGTCACCGATTCGGCAATTATCTACTCGGCGGTGTCGGTGACGCTCAATCGCGAGAAGCGAACCGCCGTGCTCACCGTGCACGCGCCGACCGAGCCGCAACCGTCCACACCCGCCGAGATCCTTAAAGCCGGGGATCAGTTCTGGCCGCTGCGCGCGTTCCGCGAGCTTGACGATCTGCTGTTGCGGCTGCGCGTCGACGAACCCGAGATCGGCACCATCGTCATCCGGACCGAAGGCGACCCGAGCGCCGTGCTTGCCGTGGATGAGACGCTGGTCGCGCATCAGTCGGACTGGCTCGTGAACGAGATCATCCACTTCATGAAACGGACGCTGAAGCGTCTCGATCTCACCGCCCGCACCTTCTTCGCGTTCATCGAACCAGGCTCTGCGTTCGCCGGGTCCCTGCTCGAGCTTGCGCTGGCCGCCGACCGCTCGTACATGCTGCACGACGATGACGAGCAGAACGTGATCCAGCTCTCGCCGATGAACGGTGGGCTGTTGCCGATGAGCAACGGGCTCACCCGGCTGCAGACGCGGTTCCTGGCCGAGCCGGACAAACCGGCGGCGCTCGTCTCGCAGCGCGGGCCGTTCAACGCGCCGGACGCGGAGGAAGCCGGCCTGGTCACGTTCGCGCCGGACGAGATCGACTGGGAAGACGAAGTCCGCGTGGCCGTCGAAGCGCGCGCGGCGTTCTCTCCCGATGCGATGACGGGCCTCGAAGCCAACCTGCGCTTCGCGGGTCCGGAGACGATGGAGACGAAGATTTTCGGCCGGCTCACAGCATGGCAGAACTGGATCTTCCAGCGGCCGAACGCCGTCGGCGAAAAAGGCGCGCTGCAGGTGTACGGACAGCAGGAGCGTCCGCAGTTTGATTGGAAACGTACATAGCTGCATCGAGTCGTTCCTTTGTGTCCTTCGTGTCCTTTGTGTCTAAGCGAGGCTCTTCATGATCTCCGCCGAGAAAATTCCGAACAACGTCAACCTGTCGGACAACAAGCGGTTGCAGCGCGCACTCGAGCACTGGCAGCCGAAGTACATCCAGTGGTGGCATGACATGGGTCCGCAGGGATTCCAGAATCACCACCAGGTGTACGTGCGGACGGCGATCAGCGTGGACCCTGAAGGCTGGGCGCACTTCGAATACGTGAAGCTGCCGGAATACCGCTGGGGCATCTTTCTCGCAGACCCGGTCAAGGATCGGACGATCGGATTCGGCGATTTCTTCGGTCAGCCGGTGTGGCAGGAAGTCCCGGGCGAATTCCGCAACCAGCTCCGCCGCCTGATCGTGACGCAGGGCGACACCGAGCCGGCCAGCGTCGAGCAGCAGCGGCTGCTTGGGCAGCGCTGCCCGAGCTTGTACGACCTGCGCAATCTCTTTCAGGTGAACGTCGAGGAGGGGCGCCATCTCTGGGCGATGGTCTACATGCTGCACTCCTACTTCGGCCGCGACGGGCGTGACGAGGCCGAGGAGCTGCTCGAGCGCCAGAGCGGTAATCGCGACAAGCCGCGCATTCTCGACGCCTTCAACGAGCCGATCGACAACTGGCTCGACTTCTTCATGTTCACGATGTTCACCGACCGCGACGGCAAGTCGCAGCTGCTGTCGCTCTCGGAAAGCTCGCTCGACCCGCTGGCCCGCACCACCAAGTTCATGCTGACCGAGGAAGCC
>JBBQIO010000836.1:0-2194 GCA_038325015.1 Polyangia bacterium | reverse complement strand
CGATGCGCCGGCGCGCTCGTTCGAGGCGCCGGTCGGTGCGGACGATGCCGACGTAGTTCCACATCAGTCGCCGCACCTCGTCCCAGTT
Source organism: Polyangia bacterium (assembly GCA_038325015.1). Classification (GTDB taxonomy): domain Bacteria; phylum Myxococcota_A; class Polyangia; order Palsa-1104; family Palsa-1104; genus JBBQIO01. The sequence continues at coordinate 2,106 of JBBQIO010000836.1, read as the reverse complement.
GTGGCTGATGACTACCGCCTCGTCGCTCGATGTCGCAGCGCCGCGATACCAGGGCGAGACATTGCTCGGCGCCATCGGCCGTGTCTGTTTGGCGTCGTCGGCGGCGCGGCGACCGAACACGCACCCTTCGAGGAGCGAGTTGGAGGCCAGCCGACAGGCGCCGTGCAGCCCGGTCATCGCGACCTCGCCGATGGCGTACAGGTTGGCAATGCTCGTCCGCCCGTTGTCGTCGCTGACCACGCCGCCGCACGAGTAGTGGGCCGCCGGCACGACCGGAATCGGCTGGGTCCGCAGATCGATCCCGAAGCTCATGCAGCGCGCGAAGATCGCCGGGAAGCGCTCGACCAGGAACGTCGGATCGAGGTGGGTCATGTCGAGCACCGCGTAGTCATCGCCCGAGCGCTTGAGCTCGAAGTCGATCGCGCGCGCCACGACATCGCGCGGCGCCAAAGATTTGAGCGGGTGGTAGCGCTCCATGAAGGTCTCGCCCGAGACCAGCTTGAGCACCCCGCCCTCGCCGCGCAGCGCCTCCGAGATGAGAAAGCTCTTGGCTTGCGGGTGGTACAGGCAGGTCGGATGGAACTGGATGAACTCCATGTTGGCTACCGCCGCACCGGCGCGGTAGGCCATGGCCACTCCGTCGGCGGTCGCGACGTCGGGATTGGTTGTGTAGTTGTAGACCTTGCCCGCGCCTCCGGTGGCCAACACGGTCGCGCGCGCCACGATGGTCTCGACCTCGCCGGTCGCTTCGCTCAGCACGTAAGCGCCGAAACAGCCGTCCGGACCGCCGTATTTGGCGCGCTGCAAAAGGTCGAGCGCCATGTGGTCGGCCAGGATGCGAATGCGTGGATTGGCTCGCACCGCCGCCAAGAGAGCGCGCTCGATCTCGTGACCGGTGGTGTCCTTGGCGTGCACGACCCGGCGCGCCGAGTGACCGCCTTCGCGCGCCAGATCGAGGGTGCCGTCGTGCTGATCGAAGCGCGCGCCGTAGCGCTCGGCCAGCTCCTTGACGGCGCCCGGCCCCTCCTCGACGCAGAGCTCGACGATGGCCGGGTGGCACAGGCCCTCGCCGACGGTGAGCGTGTCCTGCACGTGGGCGCCGATGCTGTCCTCGGGGTCGAGCACCGCGGCAATTCCGCCCTGCGCCCAGGCGGTGTTCGAATCTTCCGGCGAGCGCTTGGTGACGATGAGGACCTCGCCATGCTCAACGGCGCGCAGGGCGAAGCTGAGCCCGGCGATGCCGGAGCCCAACACCAGATAGTCCGTCTCGATCATAGCGACCTCACGTTGAGGGCAAAGAGTTGACAGGCGATCTACCCGAGTCAACAGTTTTAAAGATGACGCGCCACGCGGCGGTTCTGTTCGGCGTGCTCGGAGTGGTTTTGGCTCCGTCGGCGCGCGCCGACGTCTGGTCGTTTGAGGACGCGTCGGGCGTGGTGCATTTCACCAACGTGCCGCAGGCCAGTGGGGGTCACCGCTGGCATGTACTGTTCAAAAGCGGACCTGGCAAGGCCGGCATGATCTCGGGCGCCGCCGGGCCGACCTCTTTTGCCGGCTGCGCCGAGTCGCGCGCCGACGTGGTGCCGGCCACCGATCGCGCGCCGGATCGCTTCTCACGCTACGACGGCTACATCGCCGAGGCGGCGCAGCTCTATGCCCTGCCCGCGGCGCTGATTCGCGCAATCATCAAAGTCGAAAGCGACTACGACCCGCGCGTGGTCAGCTGCGCCGGCGCCAAGGGACTGATGCAGCTCATGCCCGACGTCGAAAAGGAGCAGCGCGTCGTCGAGGTCTTTGCGCCGCGGCAAAATATCCTGGGTGGCACACGCCTCTTGCGGGTCAATGCCAATCGCTTCAAGGGCGACCTGGTGTTGACCATCGCGGCCTACCACGCCGGCCCCGGAGCGGTGCTCAAGTACAGCGGCGTGCCACCCTACGAAACAACGCAAAAATACGTAAAAATGGTTCTTGGTTATTATTATAAATATAAGAATAAAACCCCATGATCGCGCGATGCCGACGTTGACCACGCCGACGGTCACGGCTAGCGTGGGCCTCTCATGAGCGCCGAAGACGAGGGCTTTCCCCGGCATCTGGCCGAAGCGG
>JBBQIO010000835.1:0-2198 GCA_038325015.1 Polyangia bacterium | reverse complement strand
CTCGTTCGACAAAACTTTCCACGCCGAGTGGGTCGCTGCCGGTCAGCCGCCGCTCCGCTACGACCTGTCCTACGGGCAAAATGATCCGACGCACGTCGACGAGCCCGTCACCGTGATCGGCAAAGACATCGCCGTGACCATCGGTACCGATGGCAGCGTCAATTACGACTGGGATGTGTCGCAGCTGCCGAGCGTGCAGTTCTATTTGCAGCTCCGGGTGACCGACGGCACCGGGCAAAGCAGCTATGCCGACTCGCAACCGATCATCCAGGTCTTGCATCCTCCACCCGACCTGGCGACGGCGGATCTGATCCCGCCGCCCGATTTGACCGTCGCACGCACAGGAAACGGCAAATCGGGCTGCAGCGCGGCCGCAGGTTCGGGGCCATTTCGCCGCTCTCGCCTACTCATTTTTTGTGGTTTTCTCTTTGTCTTTCGGCTTAAGAAAACTCGCCGCGCTGCGTCCGCGCCGCGATCTCGCGCAGCGGCTCGAACTTAAAATCGTAGGCCAGCCGATCGAGCGACGCTTCGAGCGCGCGCTGCTTATCGGCGAGCGACACGCGCAGGTCGGGCTGCTTGGCGACCAGCTCGGCGGGGATGCCGTCCTCCTCGGCGCCGACCAGATCGATGCCGTGCAACTCCAGGTTGAAGAAGCGCCGTCGCCGCATCGCTTCGAGCAAGAACGATCGCGCGCGCACCGGCGTGGTCACGAGCGCCGTGCCGTGGACTGGCAGCCGCAGCCACGGCGTCACGGTGATCGGCAGCTCGACCAGCATCGATTGGCCGCGCGAAAACGGCGAGCGCCCAGGGCGATAGGGCTCCGAAGGCGCCAACAGAGCCCGCGGATCGCCGAGCACCGACTGCGAGCTGCGGCCAAGCAGCGCCATCGCGGTCAGTACGCCGGCCTTGGCCAGGTAGTACGGCCACGACGGAAACACCGACGAATCGTAGCGATAGCCCTGCTCGGCGAGCACGTCGTGCAGTGTTGCCGACACGTCGTAACCGGGCGCACGAAAGCCGACCGATTGTGCACCCAGGCTGCGCAGCACCGCGTGGCAGCGCGCGATCTCGTCGGCGATCTGCGGACGTGCCTGACGGGCGAGATCGTAGGGATGCGACCAGCTGTGATTGCCGAGCTCGTGACCCGAGGCCAAGAGCTGACCGAGAAGCGCGCGGCCGGCGGGGTCTTGGTCGACATCCTGACCGACGACGAAGAAGGTCGCGGTGATGCCGCGCCGCGCGAGCAGCTCCGCGAAACGAGGCACCGCGCGCCGCATGATCACGTGCTCGAGATCCTGCGGCACTCGCCCCAGTCCGTGGATGCCGTAGTAGCAGCGGAGCGGGTCGAGGTCCACGCTCACCGACGAGAATCGCGCGTGCGAGGTCACCCCATTAGCCTTGAATACGGATGTTGTAGGTCAGCTGGGCGATGTCGCGCAGTACTTTGGGCACACGGCGAAACAGATTGATCGACGGCGGCCGCTTCTCGGCGATGTGAATCGGAATCTCGGTAACGCGGTGGCCGTCACGCTCGGCGCGAATCACGAACTCCGAGGCAAACAGATCGCGCTCGAGCTGGCAGCGCCGCACGGTCGAAAGGAGCGCCTCGCGACGAAACGCCTTCAGGCCGTGGGTGTCGGTCCCGTGAAAGCCGACCAGCAGCCGCAACATGCCGCTGATCACCAGCGTCGCGGCATGGCGCAGCATCGGCCGCTTGTCCTCGGACCCCTTCATGACCTTGGAGCCGACCACCATGTCGGCGCGCGCCGACTCGATGAGCGGCACGGCGCGCTGGTAAAAATCGGCATCGCAGATGTCGATCTCGTCGCAGATTACGATCTGCCCGCGCGCGCGCAGGATTCCCTCGCGCAGCGCTTTTCCGTAATTCGGCTCGCCCAAAGAGTGGATGTGCACCTGCGGCAGCTTTTTCGCCAGCTCCTCGCCGATGGCCACCGTCTGATCGCGCGAGCCGTTTTCGGCGAGCAAAATTTCATACGACCAACCGAGCTCGTCGAGGCGCGACACCAAATCGACGACCGACGAGTGCAAAATGCCCTCCTCGTTGTAGACCGGAATGACAATGCTGATCTGCGGCTCGGGCAGGGCGACGGTGGCGCTCACGCGATCACGCGCGCTTCGAGCTTTTGTGCGATGTCGCGCCCAGCGAGGATGCAATCCTCCATCGCGTTGTAGACCCA
>JBBQIO010000834.1:0-2199 GCA_038325015.1 Polyangia bacterium | reverse complement strand
CTGCGCACCGCGGGCGACCCGCAGGCGGATCAAAAAGTGCGCGTGCTCAAGGGCTGGATCGCCGCGCGCAACGGCGACGATCGAACCGCGCTGGTGGCGCTCGCCCCGTCGACACGGCCGACCCAACGGCTGGCGCTGGCGCTGGCGGCGATTCGCGCCGGCGATGCGGCGCGCGGCCACGCCATCATGGAGGAGCTGTCACACCGCTACGAGACCGACCTCGAGGGCGCGCTGACCCGACCGCGCGCGCTCAGCTGGCTCAAGACGCAGAAGTAACGCGTCCGCTCACCACCCGCACGATTCCCGCCAGATCTTTTTGGCCTGCCACGGCGCTGAAACCGGCGTGAACGAGCTGCGCTGTGACGGCGATGTCTTGCCCGGCGCCCAGCTCGAGGGCCAGCACGCCGCCGTCGGGCAGGCGCCTCTTGGCCTGCTCGATCAGGCGCGCAATCAGCTCCAGACCCGTCGCACCGCCGTCGAGCGCCTCACGCGGCTCGCGCCGCACCTCGACCGCCAGCCCGTCGATATCCGCTGACGGTATGTAGGGCAGGTTCGAAACAATCAGGTCGACCACCTCGCCGGGCTCCAGTGGCCCGAGCAGGTCGCCGACGCGCACGTCGATCGGCAACCCCAGCCGCGCGCCATTTTGCTTGGCCACCTCGGCGGCACTCGGCGACCGGTCGATCGCTATCACCTGCGCCGACAGCGCGTGTGACAGCGCCAGCGCAATGGCGCCCGAGCCGGTCCCGACATCGACGATGCGCCCGAGCGGCCGCCCGGTGTCGTCGTTCCACGCCGCAGCATAGGTCAGCGCGACCTCGACGAGCGTCTCGGTATCGGGCCGTGGAATCAGCACCGCCGGCGAGACTTCGAGGTCGAGCGAGCGAAACTCTTTGTGCCCGGTCAAATACGCCACTGGCTCGCCGCTGAGCCGCCTCTTGATCAGCTCTTTATAAGTGGCCAGCTCGTCGGCCGAAAGCGGCTGATCGAAATGCATGTACAGCTTGATCCGATCGTAGCGCAGCACGTGCCCGAGCAGCACCTCGGCATCGAGCCGCGGCGTGGCCAGGCCGCGCTCGGCAAAGCGCCCCTGGGTCCACTGCAACACTTTGAGCAGGGTCCAGACCTCGGTCACGGCCCCACTCTTAGCACTACTGCGTCACGCATGCCTCGACGCTGTGCGTCGAAAGCGCACACGCGTTTTTCATTGCCCCCGCGACGGGGGCCGACTAAAAGGGCGGCCAGGAGGCACACGTGCACATCTTCGAAACACTGTCGGCGATGGGCTACGGCGAGCTGCACTTCGGGCGCGACGCCAAGTCCGGCCTGCAAGCGATCGTCGGGATCCATTCGACGCGGCTCGGCCCAGCCATCGGCGGCTCGCGCATTCGCGCCTATGCCACCGAAGCCGAGGCGATCGACGACGTCACGCGCCTGGCCCAGGCGATGAGCTACAAGGCGGCCATTGCGCATCTGCCGCATGGCGGTGGCAAAGCGGTGATCATCGCTCCGCACGGTTGGACGGAGCGGTCGCCGGCCGAGCGCGCCGAGCTGTTTGCCGCGTTCGGTCGCTTCGTCGACGGGCTGGCAGGCCGCTACATCACGACCGAAGACTCGGGCACGTCGGCCTCCGACATGGACGTCATTCGCACGACGACGCGTCACGTGCTTGGCGCGTCGGTCGAAAAGGGCGGCTCCGGCGATCCGTCGCCGCTGACGGCGCTCGGCGTTCGTCGCGGCATCGAAGCCATTGCGCACCACGTCCTCGATCGCGCGGATCTGCGTGGACTGCACGTCGCTATCCAGGGCGTCGGCCATGTCGGCGGACCGCTGGCGCGTGAGCTCCATCAAGCCGGCGCGCAGCTCACGATTTGCGACGTCGATGCCGAGCGCGTGCGCGCCATCGGGCATGAATGCGATGCCAAGGTCGTGGCGCCGAATGAGATCCTGCACGTCGAGTGCGATGTGCTTGCCCCCTGCGCTTTCGGCGGCTCGATCACAGAATCGGTCGTGCCGACGTTGCGCACCCGTGCAGTGGCTGGCGCGGCGAACAATCAGCTGCGCACACCGGAAGCAGGCAGGCAGCTCCTCGGACGCGGGATTTTTTACGCACCGGACTATGCCATCAACGGCGGCGGCCTCATCAACGTCGCCCAAGAGTTTGCCGGCTACGACGCGGAGCGCGCCCGCCTGGCGACG
>JBBQIO010000833.1:0-2207 GCA_038325015.1 Polyangia bacterium | reverse complement strand
TCGGCGGTCGCAAGCTCGGCGCCTATCGACTCTTATCGCAGATTGCCGTCGGTGGAATGGCCGAGATCTACGAAGCGGTACAGTCGGGGGTGAGCGGCTTCGAGAAGAAGCTGGCGCTCAAGGTCATCCACCCCAACTACTCCGAAGATCAAGACTTCGTGCGGATGCTCATCGACGAGGCCAAGCTGGCGGTGCAGCTGCAGCACGCCAACATCGTGCAGACTTACGACCTCGGGAAAGTCGACGACCAGTACTACATCGCCATGGAGCTCGTCGACGGTGTTGACGCCTATCGCATGCTGCGGCGGGCCTCGGAGCACGACATCGATATTCCGTTCGAGGTGGTGGCTTACATCGGCCAGGAGGTCTCGGCCGGGCTTGACTACGCGCACAAAAAGACCGACTCGCGTGGGCGCCCCCTCGAGATCGTGCATCGCGATGTGTCGCCGCAAAATATCCTGTGCAGCTATACGGGCGAAATCAAGATCGTGGATTTTGGCATCGCCAAGGCCGCCATGCGAACCCAGCAGACCGCGGCCGGGGTCATCAAGGGCAAGTACTACTACATGAGCCCGGAGCAGGCGCTCGGCGAGCGACTTGACCCGCGATCGGACGTGTTCTCGACGGGGATTCTGCTCTACGAGATGTTGATCGGGCAGATGATGTACCTCGAAGACGACATGGAAAAGCTCATCGACAAGGTGCGGCGGGCGGCAATTCCATCGCCGTCAGGCAAGCGCAGCGGCATCCCGCGCGAGCTGGAAAACATTGTCATGAAGGCGCTGCAGCGACGGGCCGGCGACCGATTTTCGTCATCGGCGGAGATGGGCGCAGCGCTGAGCGCGTTCTTGCGACGGCATGCGCAGGAGATGGGGCCACCAAAGCTGGGCGCGTTTCTACATCAAGTCATGGGCGCGGATCCGACCTCCAAACGGGGCAAAAAGCCGGTGAAGAAACCGTCGCTGGCGGAGGAATTCCCCCGCGACGGCAACAGCCTCATCTTTCGGCTGCAAGACGTGCGCAAGCCGGCTGGGCCGCGTGGGCGCGATCAGGCCACATCGCCGGTGTCGCTGCCCGATCTGGCGCGTGGGTCGGGCCTCGACTTCGACGATAACGACGCGACCATCGTCGATTCCGGCGGCGATACCTTGCGTGCCGGATTCGGGATCCCCAAGGCGCACGACGACGAAGAAGAATCGACGCGCGTCGAGGCTGGCCGGCAGCCGAAGCCCATCCTAAAGTCCTTGCCCGACGATCTCTTCGACAGCGCCTCCTTCGACGACGACGGCGACGAATCGGGTGCTGACACCAAAGAGCGCATGCGCTCGACCATCGAGCTCAGGCGCAAGCCCAAGCCGCCACCGCCGCCGGGTGAGCGCCCAACCTCTCGCGACCACGCCGACCAGAGCGAGGTCACCATCGACGCGCCGCCCGCGCCGTCGATGTCGCCAGACAGTGGCCCGGCCGATCGGCCCACACCACCGCCGCCCAAGGCGCCCAGCTCCACGCCGAGCGCCGCCGCCACGCTGAACCTGCCAGCGACGATGAACCCGTTTGTGTTTCAGCAGATCGACGCCGACGACAACACCGTCACGCCGGTGTTGGCCGGATCTGCACCTACGGCACCGAGCGTCACGCCGTCGACGCCGACGCCGCTGCCGTCACGCGAGCGGTCGCAGCCGTTCACCATCCCCGAGCCGCCGCCGCCCAAGGCCAAGTCGCACAGCCTCCTGATTGGCCTGGTGCTGGCCGCAGTGCTGGCGGCGGTCGGCGCGCTTGGTCTGGTATTTCGTCACCAGCACAAAAGCGGCCACACCATCGAGGTCGTGTCGCTGCCCGCCGGAGCCGCGGTGCAGATCGACGGCAAAGCCTTACCCGGCGCCACGCCGCTCGAGATCCTCGACATCGATCCGTCGGGTACTCACTTGATCAGCGTCGCGCTGGCCGGCTACGAACCTTGGACGCAGCTGGTGCGCTTCGAGCCCGACCAGCCCCAGCTTCGGCTGCAAGCGGTGCTCACCGCCCAACGCGCCCCGGCCAAAACCAACAACGCCAAGACACGATCCCCCTAGGCAAGACCGCAAGGTCGCTCTACGCTGGCAGCATGGCCGTCCCAGCGCACGCCGCCCAGCAGTCCGAAATCAACACCCTTCTCGGCAAGGGCTCCGAGTTCGATGGCAAACTCACCTTCGAGGGCACCGTCCGCA
>JBBQIO010000832.1:0-2213 GCA_038325015.1 Polyangia bacterium | reverse complement strand
CCGACTGGATCGCGCTCCGCGGCGACCGCGCGCTGCTGCTCGACGGTAAACCGCCGGCGTTGCCGCTCGACGGTTTCTTCGCGCTCAACCCCGCGATGCCGAACCTGCACCGGCTCTACAAGGCGCAGCAGGCCACCATCGTGCACGCCACCGCGACGCCCTATCGCGAGCGCTCGCATTTCGACGGCCAGGACGTGCTCGAAAGCGGCGTCGCGCGGCCGGGTGCCGTCGATACCGGCTGGCTCAATCGCGCGCTGGTCGAACTGGCTTCCGACGGCCAGGTCGATCTGCGCGGCAGCCGCGCCCTTGGTGTCGGCGCGGTCACGCCACTGGTGGTGCGCGGCAAGGCCCCGGTCATGTCGTGGGTGCCGCAACAATTGCTGGCGGCCAGCGACGACACGCAGGCGCGGCTACTGGACCTCTATCAGCACACCGACCCGAAGCTTGCGGTTGCGCTTCAAGCGCGAATGCGCCTTGGCTCCCTTGCAGGCGCGAGCGGCATGGGCGGGCCACGGCCCGACGAGCTTCCGGAGTATGGCATCGCGCGTCTGCGCGCCTATGTCGCGGAGACCGCAGGCACCGCCGCGCGCTTTCTCGCCAAACCGGACGGTCCGCGCGTCGGGGCGGCGGGCTTTGTCGGCTGGGACACCCACATCAACGAGGGCGCGGCTTCCGGCCAGCTCGCCAATCTCTTGGGCGCGCTCGACGGCGCGCTGGCCGCGATCGAGACCAACATGGGCGACGCCTGGCGCGAGACCGTCGTTGCCGTCGTCACCGAGTTCGGCCGCACCGCGCGCATCAATGGCACCAACGGCACCGACCATGGCACCGGCACCGTTGCCCTTCTCGTCGGCGGCGCGCTGCGCGGCGGGCGCGTCATCGCCGACTGGCCGGGACTGAAGACCGCGCAGCTCTATGAGGATCGCGACCTCAAACCGACCACCGATCTGCGTGCCGTGCTCAAGGGTCTGCTCAGGGATCATTTGAGGGTTGAAGAGCGCGTGCTCGCAAGCCGCGTGTTTCCCGACAGTGCCGGCGTTGCGCCGACATCAGGTCTTGTTGGCTAATCAGGGAGGTCCATCATGAAAAAACTGGCTGCTATCCTGTCGCTCGCGATGGTCGGCATCGCCGTATCGTCCGATTTCACCGCCGCGTCAGCCTCCAGAATGAACGGCAAGTGTTGCCAGTCGTCCGACGGCGGGCGCTCCTACCGATACCAGCTGGCGATGCGGCGGGCTGCGAGGATGGCTGCGATTCCGCACACCTGCAGCGCCTATTCAGCCCAGTGCATCCGCGATTCCAGCGCGCGGCCCGACCGGCTGCAGCAGTGCGAGGCGGCCAAAGCGCAATGTTTGCTGACCGGCGTTCATGTCGGCCCCTACAGCGGCAGGCAATTCGCCGGGATGCAAAGGCAGTAACGACGTTTCGCGATTGGTCCGACGTGTCGCTGCTTACAGGCCACGAACTCGAATTTCTCGCCAGCCTGAATACGCGCTGGCGCATACTCTATTGCAACGAACTCGCACGTCTCCTGAAAGGAGATGACGTCAGATGCGACGGCCGACACGAACCCCCTTCCATCATTCGGATCTCGGCGGCCCCTTCGTGGCCTTTGCGCGCGGATTCCACGAAGGCGACGAGGACCTGACGCGCGAGCCGGATTCAAGCCATCCCCTGTTCACCCCGATCCGCCATCAGCGTTCGTCGATCCTGTCGATGCTGATTGATGCCCTTCGCCACCGGCGCCGGAGCGGGCAACTTCCCCATCTCGTCGTCCCGGGCAAGCGATCTGGCAGCCGCAGCTAAGGGCGAAGCGGAAGCTCACAGCCGCCGTCCCGGCCTTGAGCAGTGTGCCGTTATCTGGCGGCACATAGCGGACCTAAGCGTAAGGATCAATTTTCAAGAAACTCTTCCTCGCCGACTCGGCACCCCTCTCTTGCTCGGAGGTATTAGGACAGTTGGCAGCAGGATCGATGTTTCCATGGCGACCAGCCATGCTCGCTGGTCCCCGGTTACGCACATGGCGCTCCAATACCCCCAAATAGCAAGCGGCATTCGGCTGGTAAGCCGAAGGGGCGATTTACCACAGCATAAAGCTTGCGACCTTATTTTCTGCGAGTGGGCGTTAGCAGCGTCCTCACGCTCGTGATTGGCGAGCCAACGATGTCGGCGATGTCTTTCGCGTCTAGCCCCATATCGGCCAGAAAGCGAAT
>JBBQIO010000831.1:0-2222 GCA_038325015.1 Polyangia bacterium | reverse complement strand
GAGATGATGACCTGGCTAGGCGGCTCCTTCGATCCAGAGGCTTTCGATCTCTGGAAAACCGACACCGGCCTGCGCTCGTCTCGCAGAAACCGGGGGTGGCGCCGCGCCTAAAATCAAGACGTCCCTCGCCGGACGGTTACGCTCGTCGTGGTTGGCGACGAAGAGACGATTCGCACCATCGACCAGACCGACCCAAAACGCCTTCGCTGCTCCGGCCCTACGGCTTGACCGACTTACAATCCAGCGTAACCGTTGAAAGCTGCAAAACTAAATCCACTGAGCCGTCCGATCCGTAGCGCTCATCGGTAATCTTTGCGCCCTTCACAAGAGCTGCTACTTCAATGTCGTCTGGGGATGCACAATGGAGTAGCGCGAGCGCGGCGCTCAATTTTGTCTCTGCGTGTTGGCGCGCGGCTCGCTCGGCGGCGACCCGGGCCACGGCGGCATTGGGCGTGTTCCAATCGGCCGCGGCGGCGCCCTTGGCCGTCAGGCGATGCTGTTCGGCGTCGTAGCGCGCGCCGGTGCTAGCCACCGCAGTCAGCGCGAAAAACAGCGCTATTCCCACTCGATCGTCCCCGGTGGCTTGGACGTGATGTCGTAGACCACACGATTGACGCCCTTGACCTCATTGATGATGCGCCGGCTGATGCTCCCGAGGAGCTCGTGCGGCAGCGGCACCCAGTCGGCGGTCATGCCATCTTTGGAGTGCACTGCCCGTACACAGATGGCGTCGGCGTACGTACGCTGGTCGCCCATCACGCCGACTGACTTGACCGGCAAGAGCACGGCGAACGACTGCCAGATCGACTCGTACAGACCGGCGGCGCGAATCTCGTCGTCGACAATCAGGTCCGCCCCGCGCAACACGCGCAGCCGGTCGGCGGTCACCTCGCCCAGGATGCGCACCGCCAAGCCCGGCCCGGGAAACGGCTGGCGCGAAATCGCCGACGGCGGCAAACCGAGCGACAGGCCGAGGGCCCGCACCTCGTCCTTGAACAGCTCGCGCAGCGGCTCGACCAGCTTGAGCTTCATGTGCGCCGGCAGGCCGCCCACATTGTGGTGGCTCTTGATGGTCGCCGACGGTCCTTTACTCGAGACCGATTCGATGACGTCCGGGTAAAGCGTTCCCTGCGCCAAATAATCGACAGCGCCCTGTGCTGAGATGCGCTTGGCCTCGGCGTCGAACACCTCGATGAACTCGCGCCCAATGATCTTCCGCTTTTGCTCGGGGTCGGTCACGCCGGCCAGCGCGCCCAAAAATCGCTCGGTCGCGTCGACCACCACGAGGTTGGCCGAAAAAGCGTTGGCGAACAGCGCCTCGACCTGCCCGCACTCGCCCTGCCGCAACAGGCCATTGTCGACGAAGATGCAGGTCAGCCGAGGGCCGATGGCCTCGAGAATCAGCCGCGCCGCGACCGTCGAATCGACGCCGCCCGACAGACCACACACGACCCGGCCCGACTCGCCAACCTGCGCGCGCACCCGGGCGACCGCCTCGACGGCGAATGACTTCATCGACCAGTCGGCCTTGAGCCCGGCGTAGCGAAATAAAAAATTGGCCAGGATTTCGCCGCCGCGCGGGGTGTGCGCAACCTCGGGGTGAAACTGCACGCCGACGAACTTGATGGCCTCGTTGTGCACTGCAGCTGCAGGCGCGTTGGGCGTCTCGGCGAGCAGGGCAAAGCCGGGCGGCAGCCGCTCGACGCGGTCGCCGTGCGACATCCACACCGTCAGTGCCTCGCCGCGCGCAAACCCGTTGAACAGCGCGTGGGCGGCGCCAGCCTCGTTGACCTGCACCTCGGCGCGGCCATATTCGCGGTGTGTGGCGGGCGCGACTTCGCCGCCCAACAGGCGCACCGCGAGCTGCACGCCGTAGCAGATCCCGAGCGTCGGGATGCCGAGGCCGAACAGCGCCGGATCGACCGTCGGTGCGCCCGGCTCGTAGCAGGACGACGGCCCGCCGGATAGGACCAGCGCCGCCGGCTCCAGCGCCTTGAGCGCGGCCAAGGGCAGGTCGAACGGATGAATCTCCGAATAGACGCCGAGCTCGCGAATGCGCCGCGCGATGAGCTGCGTGTACTGCGAGCCAAAGTCCAAAATGACCACGCGCGCGTGGCCCTGCACCTTGGAGTCGGTCACGAATCGCCGCCGCGGTAGTTGGGCGCCTCTTTGGTGATGATCACGTCGTGGACGTGCGATTCACGCAGCCCCGCCTGCGAGAT
>JBBQIO010000830.1:0-2226 GCA_038325015.1 Polyangia bacterium | reverse complement strand
TGGAACAGACACAGAGCAGCAGTCCTTTTGCGGGCCCTCGCGTGGTGCGAGCGCCGCGCGGCACCGAGCTCAGTTGCCTGGGCTGGCAGCAGGAGGCCGCCCTGCGCATGCTCATGAACAACCTCGACCCAGACGTTGCCGAGCGTCCCGCCGACCTGGTCGTGTACGGCGGCACCGGCCGCGCCGCCCGCAGCTGGGAGGCGTTTGACGTCATCGTCCGCGAGCTCGAGCAGTTGGGCGACGACGAGACCCTGTTGGTGCAGTCGGGCAAGGCGGTCGGCGTGTTGCGCACCCATGTCGACGCGCCGCGCGTGCTCATCGCCAACTCGAACCTGGTGCCGCACTGGGCGACGTGGGAAAAATTCTGGGAGCTGGAAAAGGCCGGTCTGATGATGTACGGCCAGATGACCGCCGGCTCGTGGATCTACATCGGCACGCAGGGCATCTTGCAGGGCACCTACGAGACCTTCGCCTCGGCCGCGCGCGTGCACTACGGCGACGGCGCGACGCTCAAGGGGCGCCTCGTGGTCTCGGGCGGGCTCGGCGGCATGGGCGGCGCGCAGCCCCTGGCCGTGACCATGAACGGCGGCGTATTCCTCGGCATCGACGTCGATCCCGCGCGCATTGCCCGCCGCATCGAGACCCGCTATCTGGACGAGCAGGCCGAAGACCTCGACGACGCGCTGGCACGCTGCAATGCAGCAAAATCCGAAGGGCGCGCCCTGTCGGTCGGGCTCGAAGGCAACTGCGCCCGCGTGCTGCCCGAGCTAGTGCGCCGCAAAGTCGTCCCGGATCTGGTGACCGACCAGACGTCGGCCCACGACCCTCTGCAGGGGTATCTGCCGGCCGGCGTCGAGCTCGGTCAGGCCGAGTCGCTGCGCGCCGCCGACCCCGAGGCGTACATCGGTCGCGCTCGACAATCGATGGCCGAGCACGTACGCGCGATGATCGATCTGCAGCGCATGGGCGCCCACGTATTCGACTACGGCAACAACCTGCGCGGACAGGCGGTGCTGGCCAAGCTCGATCCAGTGGACGGCTTCGCCGCCATCCCCGGCTTCGTGCCGGCCTATATTCGACCGCTCTTTTGCGAGGGCAAAGGGCCCTTTCGCTGGGCCGCGCTGTCCGGCGATCCGGCGGACATCGCTGCCACCGACGACTGCGTGCGCGCACTCTTTCCGAACGACGCGCACCTTCATCGCTGGCTCGATCTGGCCCAAGAACGAGTGCAGTTTCAGGGGCTGCCGGCGCGCATCTGCTGGCTCGGCTATGGCGAACGGCAAAAAGCCGGGCTGGCCTTCAACGAGCTGGTGCGAAGCGGCCAGGTCAAGGCGCCGCTGGTCATCGGCCGCGATCATCTCGATTGCGGATCGGTGGCCTCGCCCAACCGTGAGACCGAGGCGATGAAGGATGGGTCGGACGCGATCAGCGATTGGGTGTTCTTGAACGCGCTGGTCAACTGCGCGGCGGGTGCCACCTGGGTCAGCGTGCACCACGGTGGTGGCGTCGGCATCGGCTACTCACAGCACGCCGGAATGGTCGTCGTGGCCGACGGCACCGACGGCGCGGCGCGGCGCCTCGAGCGCGTATTGACCACCGATCCGGCGATGGGCGTGTTGCGCCACGCTGACGCCGGCTACGACGAGGCGCTGCGCTTTTCCGACGCCCACGGCCCGCGCATCCCGAGCCGCGGATGAACGACCTGGTCGTCGAAAACATCGGCGAGCTGGTCACCGCCACGCCAAACGGCAAAGGCTGGTCGGTGGTGCGCGGCGCGACCGTGATCATCGTCGGCGGTCGGGTCCGGTTCGCGGGAGCGACGGGCGATGCGCCGGCCACGTCTTTCGCCGCGAGTATCGACGCCCGCGGTCGACTGGTCTCGCCCGGTCTGGTCGAGCCGCACAGCCACCTGGTGTTCGCCGGCTCGCGGGCGCACGAATTCGATCTGCGCGCGCAGGGCAAGACCTACCTCGAAATTCAGGCCGCGGGCGGAGGCATCGCCGCGACGGTCAGCGCAACCGTGGCGTGCAGCAGCGATGCGCTAGTGGCCACGGCGCTCGCGCGGCTGGATCGATTTCTCCTGGCCGGCGCGACGGTCGTCGAGGCCAAGACCGGCTATGCGCTGACCATCGACGGCGAGCTCCGCCTGCTCGACGTGCTGCGCCAGGTCAAAGCGCGCCATGTGGTCGATGTTTCGCCGACCCTGTTGGCACACGTGCCGCCTGC
>JBBQIO010000829.1:0-2228 GCA_038325015.1 Polyangia bacterium | reverse complement strand
AGGCGCTGCGCGGTACGACGCAACGAGCCATCGCCGAGCTGCGCCAGGGTCGGCCCCAGCCACGCGGCGCCGACGCGGCCGAACAGCGCCTCACCGCGCTCGCCGCCGAACAGCCAGGCGGTGCGCTGCGCCATCGCGCGCTGCGCGTCGAGCACGTCGGTGGCGGCGGCCGAAAGGCGCCGAATTTCGTCGATCAGCTCAGTGCCAGCGGGCTCCCCGACGCGGGCGCACAGCTGCGCCAGAGCTGCGCGCGGCGCGGCCGAAAACGCCAGCGCCATGCGCCGGCAGCCGAGTCGCCCGACGAGCCGCAAGAGCGCGTCGCCCGACTTGAGCCGCCAGGAATCGGCGCCGCTATGGGAGGTATCGGAGGCCGTCTCGGAGGCTTCGAGATGACCATAGTGCAGGCGGGCCAACCAGCGCTGCGCCGCTGCCGAGGACGAAGGCGGCGGCGCCTCGTACCACGACGGATGAACGGCGCCCTCGGGTGGGTCGTGCGCGTCGATGCACACGACCAGGTCGCGCCGGGCTTCGGGCGATGCCAGGAGGCACCGCGCTAAAGCCGCCGCGGCCTGCGATCGTCGCTGACATACGAGCAGCGCCGCCGGTCCGAGCGTGTTGACCGCGGCCAAGACGAAGCCTTCGGTGCGCCGGTCGCTCACGCCTTCACGCCTTTCACCATAGAGTGCCGCCGTTACCGCGGTCAATGGCGGTCGCCGCTGCCGTGTTATAAGCGAAGGCGTGCGCATCATCGCCGGAACCGTCGGTGGGCGACGGTTGCAAGCGCCGCGGGGCTGGTCGACTCGACCGACGGCCGATCGCGTGCGCGAGGCCGTGTTCAGTCGCCTGATGGCGCTGAGCGCACCGCCCGAGCGGGTGCTCGACCTGTACGCTGGCTCCGGCGCGCTCGGCCTCGAAGCGTTGTCGCGCGGTGCCCAGAGCGCTGTTTTCGTCGAGAGTGATCGCCGCGCCGCCGAGCTGATCGAGCGCAACGCCGACGCGCTGGGCCTCGGCGCGCGAGCCTCGGTCGTGTGCGCGCGGGTCAACGATTGGCTGCGCACCGAGCGCGCGCCGTTCGGCTGGATCTTTGCCGACCCGCCCTACGACGATGCGCCGCGCGAGCTGCCGGCGATGCTCCGACAGATCGTCAAGGGCAAGCTCTTGGCTAACGACGGATGGCTTTCGGTCGAGCAGCGCGCGCCGGCCAAGTCCGACCCCGCGCGCCGCTTTTTCGACGGCGACGGGCTTGTGCTCGACGACACGCGCCAGTACGGGCAAACTGCGGTGTCGTTTTTCACATCCTTTATCGCCCTGTGAGGCACCTCGTGAGGGCCAACCACAAATGACGCGCATCGCGGTCTATCCCGGTTCGTTCGATCCCATCACCAATGGGCACGTCGACATCCTCGAGCGCGCACTGGTGATGTTCGATCGCGTCATCGTTGCGATCGCCGAGAACGTGCGCAAGACGGCGCTGTTTTCGCTCGCCGAGCGCACCAAGCACATCCGCGACGCCGTCGGTGACAACGCGCGCGTCGAGGTCGACGCCTTCGAAGGGCTGTTGGTCGACTACGTCGAGCGGCGCGGCGCCCACGTGGTGGTTCGCGGTCTGCGCGCTCTCGCCGATTTCGAGTACGAGTTCCAGCTGGCGCACATGAATCGCCGGCTCGGGCAGGACGTCGACACCGTGTTCCTCATGACCAGCGAAAAGGATTTTTACGTCTCGTCGTCGCTGGTCAAGGAGGTCGCGATGTTCGGTGGCGACATCACCGGGCTGGTCCCCGCCGGCGTCGAGCAGGCCCTCATCAAGCGGTTCGAATCGGGAAAGCGCGGCCCGATCTCCTCCAAAACGGCCAAGTCCAAGGCCTCGCCGCGCCGGAGCAAGCGATGAAGATTGCCGATCGAATTGCGCAGCTCGCCCCATCGTTGACCCTGGCGGTGAGCGCCAAGGCGGCCAAGCTGCGCGCGCAGGGCGTCGACGTGATCGCGTTCGGCGTCGGCGAGCCCGACTTCGAGCTGCCGGTGCACGTGCGCGAGGCGGCGATCGCGGCGCTCAACAAAGGCGGCGTCAGCAAGTACACGCCGGTGTCGGGCACGCCGGCGCTGCGCACGGCCATCGCTGCCGAGCTCAGCCGCGTCCACGGCTTTTCGCTGGCCGCCGACAACATCATCGTTTCGACCGGCGCCAAGCACTCGCTCTACAACCTTTTCATGTCGCTCCTCGACGACGG